>JAYUTQ010000470.1:0-6808 GCA_043755055.1 Chitinophagaceae bacterium
CACTGTTTTTGGCATTGGGTTTTATTTTAAAATAAAAGGAAGCCGCTCCCTGCGGATCCAGATCCCACACCAAAACCTTGTGGCCCTCTGCAGCCGCCAGATAAGCCATGTTTACGCATCCCGCAGTTTTGCCCACACCACCCTTAAGATTGTAAAGTGCCAGTGTTACCATAGTCTGTTTTTTATTGTGTAAAAAAGAAAATGCTACGATTGCTTAACGATGAAACTAACGAATTTTGAACATACAAAAGATATTTTAGAAAGCAAGAGAACAGAGTTGTGGATGAATAGGTATTACATATTCATACCATGCTTTATTTACAATCGTTTTTCTTTTTTTTCTTGATAAAAAAAAGAAACAAAAAAAATCAAGGCTGCGAAACAAAAGCAAAAATTTATGTTTCAAGCCTTAACCCGGCCCCGCAGTGGCGCATCGGCGTCAAGATAATTTTTGCCAGATTGGCAAAATGCTTTCCTGTAAAGGATTGTAGCCAATTTATTCCCTAAAAAATCAGATCTGTGCCGGCGGGGTTTTCACAAGCGGCCACTTTAAAGTTTCAACAACTTGCAGTGAAACCCCGACGTGTAAGGAACCCCGTAAATTTGGACTGCCCCTTAAATTAATTGCTAAGCCTACACTAACTCTTAGTGGGGCAGGCTGACAATTAAAGAAACCGACCACGTTGGGGTTTCACAGTTAAATACCGAAAATAAAGGATCGTTTAGTGTGAAAACCCCGCCGACACACCCTCCATTTTGATAGTTAGCTTGGCGCCAATGCGTACGTACGGGACCAATGTCGCCAAATAATAGTAGTATATATGCCCGGCTCCAAATAATCTTACTCCACAAAATCCTCTTGTTCCTTCATCATTTTTTTAAAGCTGCGGTTTACAAGGTACACGCCCATAATGGTTACAATGGCACCGATGCCAAGCGTAATATTCAACTCTTCTTTTAAAATAAAATGCCCCAACAACACGGCTACCATTGGGTTTATGTATGCGTAAATGGATGCCAGTGTAGTAGGCAAATGGGTGATGGTATAAATAAAACAACAGAAAGCTATAATGCTTCCGAAAACCACCATATAGGCAATACATGCCCAGGCTTTGGGCGGTACTTCGGCCAGCGGCATAGACCATCCGTTAAGATGAGCCAATGAAAACATTATGATGCCGGAAATAAACATTTGCCAGCCGAGGCTATAATATCGGTTCATTTTTACAACACTTCGGGTAGTTACTACGGTGCCAACTGCCCAAGTAGCTGCTGCTATAAGGGAGAACAGAATACCAATGCGAAAACCGCTATCTAAAAAATCATTCAGGTGGTGCGAAAAGATGATGGCCACGCCGCCAAAACCTAGCAGCAAGCCGGTTACTGCCACCCAGTTTGGACGGTCTTTGTCACCAATAATCCACTCAATAATGGCTACAAACAGTGGGAAAATGGCTCCGAGAATGGCGCCCAGCCCACTATTAAGGTATTGCATGCTCCAAACGGTAAAGCCATTGCTTACTACAAAAAGCAGCAGGCTCATCATAATAATATAGGCCCACTCTTTTGGTTTGGGCAAAGTGGCTTTTCCGGTAAAAAGAAAGAATAACAGAAACAAACTACCACCACAAAACTGCCGGAGACCGCTGAAAAAAACTGGATGAATCATGCCAACACCAATCTTACTCACCACCCAGGTGGTGCCCCAAATAAATGAGGTAACTGCCAGTGCCAAATAAGCTTTGTTGTGGTTTATTGTTTTCATTTTTTACAGCACTGGGATAATACAGATTAAACAGATAGACACGGATTTTGATAAGTAATGAGAAATAAGTAATGACCTATTGACCTATGACCATTGACCCTGTTTTAGTGCCTGAAATGCCTCATGCCGGTTATCACCATGGCCAATCCATTGTCTTTGCAATAGGCTATAGAATCTTTATCACGGATAGATCCGCCGGGCTGCATAAAAGAAGTGATGCCAGCTTCGTGGGCCATTTTTACACAATCATCAAAAGGGAAAAACGCATCACTTGCCAGTACGGCTCCCTGCAAATCGAAACTGAATTGCTTCGCTTTTTCCAGCGACTGGCGCAGGGAATCTACACGACTTGTTTGGCCACAGCCTTTGCCCACTAATTGCCCGTTTTTTACCAAAGCAATGGCATTGCTTTTTAAATGTTTACAAATGATATTGGCAAATTCCAAATCGGCTTTTTCATCGGCAGTCGTTTCACGGCCGCCCATTTCTTCCCATTTGGTGTAGCTGCCATCGTCTGTAGCTTGTACCAAAACGCCGTTCAGCAACGATTTATATTGGTCTCTTTTGACTGGCTGTTGATTCAATTCCAGCAGGATGCGGTTCTTTTTTGATTTTAAAATATCCAAAGCATCCGCATCAAAAGCCGGTGCAATCAATACTTCAAAAAATATTTCGTTGATGGCTTCTGCCGTGGCTTTATCGATGGTGCCTTTGCAAACGAGTACGCCACCAAACGCACTTTCGGGGTCGGCTGCAAGGGCGGTATCCCATGCCTCTTTTACAGTGGGTCTTGCGGCTACACCACACACATTGGTGTGTTTGATGATGGCAAAAACGGAAGCCCCCTCCGCCCCCGGTGGGGGAACCAAAGAACCGTGATTCTCATAATGACTCTCTAAATTATTCGGCGCTAAAGCCCCTCCTTGGGAGGGGTTTGGGGAGGCTGCAAACTCACCAATCAATTGTATGGCCGCATCCACATCTACCAAATTATTGTAGCTAAGTTCTTTACCATTTAACTGGTTAAAAAGTGCTGAAAGATTGCCATAAAAAACAGCCGGCTGGTGCGGATTTTCACCATACCGCATTGGTGCCGGATTGGTAACCGATTCAAAAAAATATGGCGCCGTTCCCTCTGTAGTTGATTGAAAATATTTGCTGATGGCCACATCGTAATTGGCACAGATGTCGAACGCTTTAGCGGCAAAGGCACGGCGCTGTTCTATGCTTGTTGATGCTTCGCCTTCTAAAATGGCTTCCAAAAGTTGGTAATCATCTTTGGATGCAATCACCACCAAATCACGGTGGTTTTTGGCGGCTGCACGTATCATACTTGGGCCGCCAATGTCTATTTTTTCGATGATGAGTTTCTCTTCTGTAGTGTTGGCCACAGTTTCTTCAAAAGGATACAAATCCACAATTATTAGGTCTATTTCAGGAATATTGTATTGCTTCATTTCAGCCATGTGCTGCTCGTCGTCTCGTTTACCCAAAATACCGCCAAACACAGATGGGTGCAGGGTTTTAACCCTGCCGCCAAGTATGGATGGATAGGTAGTTATATCCTCAACAGGGATACAGGGCACATCAAGACTTTCAATAAAACTTTGGGTGCCACCGGTGCTATAAATGGTTACGCCATGCTTGTGTAACAGGCGGATAATGTTGTCGAGACCGTCTTTATAAAAAACGGAAATGAGGGCCGATTGGATGGTTTTTTGCATAAAAGTATTAATGGTGAAGGCAGGCAAAAGTTGCTGCTGTTACCATTGCAAAGTGTATGCACCCTGCCCGGCCACAGCATGAAACCGCAAATGTAAGGTCTCGGCTTCTTTTTGCCATTGGCTGATTTTGTAGCGGCTGTTGGTGGCATCCGCCACAATGATACCGGGGTTTACGGATTGTACCAGTTCGGCTAGTTTTAGTTTGGGGCTACCGGTAATAATGGCCATATCAGGTTGTAATATTTCGCCATCTGTAGGTAAAATGCCTGCGTGGATGATGACTACTTTTTTATTCCCAAACTGGATGCTGTTGTTTTCAAATTTGATGCCTGGCAATTGTTCTGTACGCTCCATCTGATGAAACACCCGGGATGGTTTAAGATGGAAGTTTTGAAGAAAACCATCTTGTAACAAAATGGTATCGCCGATAAATTGATAATTGCTGCCCTTTACCAAATCGATAGCGGCATGTTGCGGAACGTTATACACGATAATTTTTTGCTGCTTTTCTTCCTGTACAAATTGTAAAGTTCTAAGGCTAAAGAAAATGGCCAGCGAAATAGCTGCCCCTACAAATGCCTTCGGCGAACGCCGCATTAACCACCAAGTTGTAGCCGTAATTACCATTAACAAAACAGCCGACTGTGGTATGGTAAAATAAATACCATCGATGAGTGCAAAACTGATTTTACTTACCGCAGTTATAAAACTATTCATAAACCAGATTAGCCATTTTACAACCAAACCAATAAACTCCGCTACCAATGGAATCCACGATAAAGCCAATAATAATAAAAGGCCATAAAGTATAACACTGCTGAGCGGTACTGCTATAATATTGGTAATTAAAAACAAGTTTGGAAACTGGTGAAAATGATAAGCTACTATGGGATAGGTTAATATTTGTGCTGCCAATGTAACGGCATTCAATTGCCAAAAAAACCTAATAATCTTGTTTTTATGGTACCACAAATTACTAATAGGTGTGGCAAAAACGGCAATGCTTAAAACAGCGGCATAGCTTAGTTGAAAACCTACATCCCACAAGGCAAATGGATCGAACAATAATATGCACAAAGCGGATAAAGCAAGGTTGTTATAAATAGATGCTTTTCGCTTTTGCGTTTCGCCTAAAACAAGAAATGTGAACATGATGGCACTACGCACAATAGATGGTGCCGCCCCGGTAAGTAAGCTAAAAATCCAAAGTAATGAAATGATTACAACGGCACGGAGTATTAATACACTTTTCTTGTTGCCAAAAGGTCGGAAAAGCAATACCAGCAAGCCATAGATAAGCCCAAGATGCATACCACTGATAGCTATTATATGTACCACACCTGTGTTACTATAACTCTGCACCAGATCTATATCCAAATCATTTCGGTAGCCAATTAGCAAGGCTTCGGCTACGCCGGCTTCTTTACTGCCAGGTATAAATCTTCTAAAAGATTGCAACACCCATTGCTGTAAATCGAAAAGCATTTGTTTAAAAGGTGTGATGACTTTTACGGCAGTTGTTACATACTCATTTTCTTTTAAAAAAATTTGGTAATACAAGCCATGAAAAGCACAATACCGCTGATAATCGAAGCCGCCAGGATTGCCTGCATTAAGAATTAACTGTAAAGGTTTTTTAAAAACAATCTGGCTGCCATAGCTGAGTGCCGGCATGGTGCTACTACTGTCTTTTTGCAGGTACACAATAATGTTTCCCTTAACATGTTGTAGTTGATTATTTTTTAATACCTGAACGGTGGCTTCGGCTTTGTAACTTTTATTTTTCTCCACCAAAGGCTCTTGTAACGTAGCTACTATTACAGCACTGTCAGTATATTTTTTTGTAATAGCATATGGTTGATGATTGGTATTATTTAGCCAAACTAACATGCCGCCAATACATATAAAAAGCAATTGAATACTGATGCCAAAACGGATTCTGTTACTGAGGAATCTGGTAAATGAAAAAACAACTGTGGCTGTAAAAAACACCATCAATGCTGCTACCAACCATACAAAAGGAATTTGTAAATACCATTCTAATACAATACCGAGCATTAAAGCCGGCAGTATGCGAAGCATGGGCGCTTCTGTCCAGATTGGGATAAAGTAAGGCCTAAGTCTCTTCATTGGCTTAGTGTAGAAGAAGGTTTGGTTTGAAAAAGAAAGTTATAACTTTCAATCTAAACTCAATGATATGAAAATTGCTTTCCTGTTAGTTATAGCTGCTGTATTCTGTTCCTGCACATCTACTATTTATGTAGTACGCCATGCCGAAAAAGCGGCGAATGATGGCACCATGGCCAGCGACCCCGATCTCTCTAATGCAGGCCAGCAAAGGGCTGAAGCACTTATGGATAGTTTAGCAGGCAAAACATTGAATAATATTTACGCTACACAATACAAACGCACTTTACAAACGGCACAGCCCACCGCATCAGCCCAAAATATTGCCGTGTACCGATATAATACTTCATCCTCAGATTCGCTGATAGAGGCATTAAGCAATAAAAAAAGTAAAAAAAGTCTGGTAGTTGGTCACAGTAATACCGTACCAGCTATGTTAAGAAAAATAGGGCTGAACCCATCTATGCAACAAATACCGGAAAATGATTATGACAATTTTTTTATTATAAAAATTAGTTGGTTTTGGGGCAGAAGCATTCGCCTAACCGAAAGTAAATACGGTGCCGTTTCTCCATAAATTAAACTGCTTCGTACACGGGGCTCTTTATATCATGGTAAAATAAAAAAGTCCATTTTTCCTGTGCTCCCAGCTGCCACCATTGCTGGCGTAGCTCCATACACTTTTTACCATCAAAATCGTATTTGGCCACAAAGCGGCTTCTCATTTGCTGCAGTTGCGGTGCATCATCACCACCAAAAAATATTTTTTTACCACCGGCTTCTATCCAAAAAACCTGATGGAATTTGCTATGGGCACCGGTTACTTCGTAGCTGATATAATTGTCTATTGTTCCTTTATCGTCGTGCAACCAAAACACATGAGGATGGCGGTCGAACACATCAAATTCATCCGTTATAAAAGATGGATAACCGGTGGCTTCGGCAAAATCAAATTCTCTTCTTTGCACAAAATAAGCTGCGTTGGGAAATGCCAATAATGCATTACCGAGCATGTTTTTATAACTAACGCCGCCGGCATGGTCTTTATGTAAATGGCTCATTAAAACCTTGGTTACCTGCTCCGGTTGTATGCCATTGGCTTTAAGATTGGCATGTATTTGCAATTGTCCATTTTTACTAAAACCCAGGCCCGTATCTATCAGCAAAATATCCCGTTCGGTAACAATACAAA
>JAYUTQ010000471.1:0-6804 GCA_043755055.1 Chitinophagaceae bacterium
CAGGGTAGTCGGGTGTGTCTAACAGCAATGTATTGTCATCCACATTCAGCACACCTAATCCGCCTACACCTATGATTCTTTTTACGCCGGCCTTCTCCATTTGAGCAATAATATTTTTAATGCCGAGGCTTCTTGTAATATCGGTACCGTCAGCGGCACCACCGAGTGCTGTAAGTACGGCATCCGCTCCGATAACGGCTTTCAGCACATCCGCGGTATCAAAAACGCCACCTTTTATTACGGTAAAATTATCGTCCCGAAGGTCTTTATCTATCAGGCTATCTACGTTTCGGCCAAAGGCCCTTATTGTATATCCTTTGGCCTGACAATGCAATATCAGCTCTTTACCTACCATGCCGGTAGCTCCAAAAATGGTAATGATCATATGGATGTTGTATAAAATTTGTTTGTTTAAAACGGCTTTTTAGTTGGTCAGATAGGGAAGTTAAGCATTATCAAAATAGCTTTTAGGTTTCATTTTTCTTTATTAAAAAAACAAAAAAGCCATGAAAATCATGGCTGTGAGTATATAATAGGTTTTACAAAAATCAGGAAAGTGTTGCTGCCTGTTCTGCAATCTCACTCATCGAAATGCCGCTATGGCTTTCGTCGTAAATACATTCACCGTTACGAATCAGCAATACTTGCGGGCTTTCGTGAAACACATCAAAATCTGTGGCAATTTTCTGGCTAATGTTCCTGTGTTTTAATAAATCGAGGTAGTAAAAATCTACACCTTCAGGACCTTGTGCTTTTTCTAGCCTGTTTTTAGCAACCGAACTTATAGAACACCGTGTGCTATGTTTAAAAATAACCTGAGGCTTAAGTTTCGACTTTTCTTTAATGCTATTAATTTGTTGTTCGTCTGATAGTTCTATCCAATTCACTTTTATCGGGCTTAAATTTTAAAAATAGTTCCTTTTTTACATCACAATACAAAGCCTTGTGTGCCCTTGCAGCCAGCTTTTTGGCTGGAACCGCATGAACTTAAAAGCAGTGTTGTAACAATTGTAATCAGGCAAATAGTAATAACCTTCTTCATGTTTTTTATTTTAAATTACGGGCAAAAGTACTTTTTGTATTTCTATTTCAGGAGTATTTCTAACAGTTATTTGCTGCCCGAACTATTAAAAGCTTCTTTTAGGCTTAACTTGCTACTTTATTTATAATAACATTAACGAACACCGCAGCCCTATTTTTACAGCTTTATTTTATCTAAATTTTTATATGAATATTCAATTAACCCGTCCCATCGCCTTTTTCGATCTTGAAACTACTGGTGTAAATATTGGCTTAGACCGAATAGTGGAAATAGCCATGGTACGCATAAAACCGGATGGCACACAAAAGATAATGCGTAAGCTTATTAACCCTGAAATGCCCATTCCGCCGGGCTCTACCGAGATCCATGGCATTAGTGATGAAATGGTAAAAGATGCCCCAACCTTTAAACAGGCAGCCGGAGAAATAAAACAGTTTTTAGATAATTGCGACCTTGGCGGTTATAACAGCAACAAATTTGATATCCCGTTATTGGTAGAAGAATTTTTAAGGGCAGGTGTAGATTTTCAGTTTGAAAAAAGAAAATGCCTGGATGCCCAAAAAATATACCACCAACTGGAGCCACGTACACTTACCGCTGCATTAAAATTTTATTGTGGTAAAGAACTGGAAAATGCCCACAGTGCCGAGGCCGATGCCATTGCTACATGGGAAGTGCTGGATGCACAATTAGCCAAATACCCACAGTTGGGTAACACGGTAGAAAGTATTTTAAAAGCAGTAGGCGAAGAAGATATTGTGGACTTTGCCCGCCGGATGATCAAGGTAAATAACGTGGTGGTTTTTAATTTTGGCAAGCACAAAGGAAAACCGGTAGAAGATGTGCTGAAAGCAGAACGCAGCTATTACGACTGGATGATGCAAGGCGATTTTCCACAGCATACCAAACAAAAATTGACAGAGATATTGACAAAAATGCTTTTGAAGAAATAGTTTTTTAGTTGGCAGTTTATCAGTTGGCAGTTGGCAATCCATAATTTACAATTGTACTTAAGTAAAAAAGCTAATGACCTGGTAATTGCAACATGTCAATTAAACTGCTCCCTAAACTGCGAATTGCTAATGATAAAACTGTCAACTGTTTCTTTTTCCCCACAATTCACAATTCCTTATAATCCAAGGTTTCGGATTGCGGTTGGATATTGTATTTTCGTCTTTCACAGCCCTATTGATTGGAAAACATAGTAATTATACCCACTTACAACGAGAAAGAAAACGTTGAACAAATTATTCGTGCCGTATTTCAGCTACAGCATGGGTTTCATGTATTGATTATAGACGACGGTTCACCCGATGGCACTGCGGATATTGTAAAAAATATGCAGCATGAATATGCCGGTGAACTTTTTATAGAAGAACGGAAAGGCAAACTAGGCCTTGGTACTGCTTATATACACGGTTTTAAATGGAGCCTGCAAAGAGGCTACCGGTTTATTTGCGAAATGGATGCCGACTTTAGCCACAACCCTAAAGACCTCATACGCCTGGTAGCAGCCTGCAAGGAAGGCGGGGCCGATTTGAGTGTAGGCAGCCGTTACATACCGGGCGGTAAAGTAGAAAACTGGCCATGGCAACGGATTTATCTTTCCAAAGGAGCGTCGCTGTACACCCGGATTATTACATTTATCCCGGTAAAAGATTCTACAGCTGGGTTTGTTTGCTACCGCAAAGAAGTACTGGAAGCCATCAATTTCGATAACATTAATTTTATTGGCTACGCCTTTCAGATAGAAATGAAGTTTGCCGCATGGAAGCTTGGCTTTACCATTAAAGAAGTGCCCATCACTTTTAAAGACCGCAAACTCGGCCATAGCAAAATGAACAAAGGCATTATTAAAGAAGGTATTTTGGGAGTGCTGATGCTTAAATGGCAATCGTTGTTTAAGAAGTATTCTATTAAATTAAAAAAGCCGGAGCTGGTATAGGATTTCAGATGTATGATTTGGTTTTTAGAGACTCCGTGCTGGCGTCTAACTGTAACCTATAAAACTGTATCAGAAAGAACGGAGATTTTGTAAGGTTTCATTGTTGCACAAATCTCAAACGAAGTCCCGCAATGCTTCGGGATTTACAACGTTCGCCAATGTCGCTCAATCAGGGCACGGCTTTCGCTGGTTTCCCAATAAAAAAATAGATTACAGAACAATCTTTTTGAGGTTCACCAAGCCTAACCCATTAAACTGCCCAGCAATAAATACGCTACCGAAAAATAAATGACCAGCCCGGTTACATCTACCAAAGTAGCCACAAAAGGAGCAGAACTTACGGCAGGGTCGGCACCCAGTTTTTTAAGTAACAGTGGCAACATACTGCCGGCCAATGTGCCCCAAAGCACAATGCCTAAAAGCGTAAACCCCACAACCATTCCCACGGCTAAATAATGTGGCCCGTACACATTGGGAAAAATTCCGTTCCAAACCAACACCCGCAAAAAGCCCACAAGGCCCAGGGTTAAGCCAAGCAATACGCCGCTAATCAGTTCTCTCCGAAGCACTTTCCACCAATCGGCAATAGTTAAGTGGCCGGTGGCCAATGCCTGTATTACCAATGTACTTGCCTGCGAACCGCTATTGCCGCCACTACTTATTATCAACGGGATAAATAACACCAGCACCACAAATTTTTGTATTTCGCCTTCGTAATACTGCATTACAGATGCGGTGAGTAATTCACCCAAAAAGAGTACTACCAGCCAGCCTACCCGTTTTTTAAAAAGCTTTAAAATGGGCGTATCCAAATAGGGCTCATCCAATGCCTGTGTACCGCCCATTTTTTGCATGTCTTCGCTAAATTCTTCGCTAGCCACCCACAGCACATCATCTATGGTTACAATGCCCAGTAACTTATTGCTTTTGCTAACTACCGGCACGGCCACACGGTTGTTCATTTTAAATATTTCGTAAGCGCTTTCCTGGTCATCATCGGCGTATAGGGTTATTACCCGTTCGTCCATAAGTTCGCTTACCAGCTTATCCGGAGAAGCCAGAATAATATCCCTGATGCGGATATCATCCAGCAATTCGCCTTTGTTATTAATCACATAAATTACATCTACCGTTTCGGAGTTTTTACCAAAGCGGCGGATGGTGCCAAATACTTCTTCCACAGTATTATGTTCGTACACATACACATAATCCGGCGTCATAAGGCGGCCCACCGAGTTTTCGGGATAGCCGAGCAGTGAGAGTGTAATTTTTCGTTCTTCCGGATCGAGGAGTTTTATCAATTCCCTTACCACATTGCTGGGTAATTCTTCCAAAAAATCGGTTCGGTCATCTGCAGGTAAAGCGTTTAAGAGTTCAGCCGTTTTAAAAGGTGGAAGTTCTGTAATAATGCGTTTTTGCTCTGCTAAATCCAAAATCTTAAAAACGCTTGAAGCCCTGTTGATACTGAGGTTGGCAATAATCATCGCCTCATGTTCCTTGTTTTCATAAATCAGGTTGGCCACATCGCTGATATTCTGATCGTTGAGAAATTCTTTGATGGCCAGCTTGTCGTTGGTAGTAATAATTTGTTCAAATTGTTCATCAATGCTATGCTCCTGAATTAGTTCTTCACTCATGTGGTAAAGTTAAATGCACAGGCTATAGCATAGCACATCTTCGTAAAGCATACTTGCTTTTTTAGTATTATTTTTTTATGATGATTTGTAAGGCAGGAATGTCTACAAAGTTTTCAAATATTCAATCAGGGCTTTTCTTTCTTTAGTGGAAAACTTGTCGCCAAAGTAATGGCCGCTATTGCTGTAACCCTTGAGTGTGGTGTTGTAAGTACTCTTGGTATATTGTTTGTCTTTGGCTTCAAATTTCCAGCCCACATTTTCATAATCATATTCTGGAACTTCAAAATTCCGGCTCCAGAAATTGGGCCTAATTTTACTGTTGAGTAAGGTTTCCAGATTGGGTACAGAAGCATTGTGCAGGTAAGGTGCAGTGCACCATACACCATCAAGCGGGGGTGCTATGTATCCTTTAAAAGGTATCAGATCGGCAGGTCTTGCACCTGTGGTAAACCAGCTTTTTTTAAACCATTTTAAAAATTCCGGCGTACTGTAATTGCTCATTACCAGCATGGAATCTGTTTTAATAATGTGAGATGGAATGAGCAGGTTAGGATACGATTGTTTTTCGCCATAAGTGCCATGGCAGCGGCTACAGTTTTCTTCAAAAAGAGCCTTGCCGTTAGCTGCTAATGACTCATTGATTGCCTTGGGATATTTAGGTGGGTTAATGCTGTATAAATATGCCAGCACATCATTAAAATGCGTCAATACCTCGGCACTTTCAGCAGTATCGCTAACGGTTAACAAATTAGATGCCATTAGGAATCTGGGAAAATCGCCTCGGCCAAAGCCACTGTAAAACATGGCATTCTTTTTTTTGAGCAGCCACCATGCAGGCACATCAGTTGGTATTAGATCGTCCGGTATTTTCAGTTGTTCTTTATCAATCCATTTAAAGGTAACCGGATCCCTGTGGGAGGATAGAACGGACGTTAGCCTGTCGGCCACATTTACACCTTTGCATTCGGCTACTAAATATGGATTGGCAGCCTTTGCAGATTTTATAAGCGGCATCGCAGCTTCTGCTTTTTTTGCCCCCATGGCTTTTACCGCTATTTCAAGTAGGCCCATGGTAGCATCTTGTGGCGTAGTATAGTCGCTTAATGAATTACCAAGACCTACTACAAGCTCATCGCCAAATTTTTGTGCATGGCAAAAAAGGCAGTTGGGTGAAACCACCTGCTCACCATTGGGCGCTTTTACCAAAGTGTAGTTGTACGGAATGGTAGCATTTGCAGCTCTTCTGCGCAAATAGTTTTCATTTTCCTTCATGCCGCTCAGTTTAAAAAAACTGTACGGTATGCCACTTTTTAAATAGTCGCCTTCTACCAGATACCAATAGCCTTTTTCTGCATCGCCGGGATACTGCTGCTGAGCAGGTATAGCAATTGGTTTGTCTGAAATGATGAGACCAACAGCTGCTTTTTTATTAAAACAAGCAGCTATAAAAACAATCAGACAAAGGGTTATTATGAGTTTAATTTTTTTCATGTTGAATTCTGCAACGTATTTTCTTTATTATGTAATTCAGCCTTGCAAATTACTGTTGAAAGTACTATGGTAATGTTAACGAACGATGTCGTAGCTAAGTAAGATTATACGCTCTCTTTGGAATAATTGCACTACTACACTAGTGTTCAAAACATCCAAACAAAACAAATAGTTCACGATTGCATGGCGCAAAACTGATATCGGGCATCGCAGGTTGTCTCTAAGAAAACCTGATAATAATCATCTTTTGTATTGATGGCTGTCATTTATGTAGGTGTGAGAGGCATTTACTTTTACTTAAAATCTGGAAGTATATGCAAGCAGCCCATTTAGTAAATATTAACGAACTGGAACCTGCCGATTTGTGCAATTATCTGGAGCATAAATCGTACACAGGCATACAGCAATCGCTTCAAACCATTAGCCATTATATAGAAGATTTATTAAGTCAGCCAGACAGTGCAGAGCAGGTTCATTTGTGCAGTTTGTTGTTTGCTAAACTAAAAGATGAAACGGAACAGTTGATAAGAAATGATACGCTCATCATTTTTCCATTAATAAGAAATGAGAAAGGAACCAAGCCATGTACAACCCGAAAATTACCTGTTGAAATGATTCGTTCTTTGAATCAAAAAATTATGCATTTGCTGGAAAGAATTCGCCACCAAAATAATAATTACATCAGTAAA
>JAYUTQ010000472.1:0-3012 GCA_043755055.1 Chitinophagaceae bacterium
AGAAAAAATTCAAATCGTTTGAACACAGAAATCGCTTGAAACGCTTTAATAGCAATATCTTCAAAGAACTAATAATTTCGTCTTTAGGACGCTAGTGGCCCGGTATATATTCATACCCAACTTCGAAATTTGCGTTACGTAGGGCAAGTGGCAATTGGCCCATTTTTAAATAGCTACGCTGAGGGGTAGGTTCGCAAACGCTGTATTGGCGGCCTTTGTAGGAGATTGTTTTGCCAAGGGGCTTATCTAATTGTATGGCAATGGTTACATGGTCGGGATATAACAATGTAATCATTGGCAGGTTGTACATTTCTTTTACAAGGTAAAAAAACAAGCCGGCCCTGTCTTCGCAATCGCTGTTTTCGTACAGCAATGTTTCTTCTGGCAATAGTCTTTTTTCTTTGCCAAAATTGTCAGTATCTCTTTCAAAAGCAAAAGCATAACGGGTAAAGTGCATCAGGTAATCAATGCCCTGCTTTTGATTCATTTTTTTCATGGCATCTTTTAAACCAGGTATTAATGTGCCGTAGGTTTCTTTACTCAATGGAATATTAAAATAGGCTTCAAAATCTACCACGGGGTAATTAATAAAAATGTCTTTAACCACCGGGTTCATTAGTACTTTAAAACTATAATCCTGGTTGTAGTAGGTAAATTTTAAATCTTTTGCCACATAATCAGCGGGGTTAAAATCCGGCATTTGGGTAAGCTTGTAGGAGAAGGAACTTATCGCTGATGGTATATGAATATTATTATTGAATTCCTTTTCTGCTGAAAGATCAATGGCTGTGTAATCGTGGTAGTTAAGACATACGTACTGATTGCTATCTACAATTTGAGTGGGAATATTGTACACATTATCACTGCTACGTACATAAAAAAGTAAGCGGTTGTTGCTGATAATACGTACCAATGCATCGTAACCTGATTTTCCTAACAACAACCATTTTACCAGCGTATACCTTGTATAATTATCCGCCTTTGGACTGATGGTATTGGCTGTTTTACGAATCAGCTGATAGTAAAACCAATCATTGAGATTGTGTTGTTTTTTGTATTGGGTAAGGGCATATATCAGCGGTTTTATGTCTGTGCTTTCTGCAGCAGCATAAAATGTTTGGATATCCTTGTCGGTAATTGCTGTTGCATTGATTTCAGGTAAATGGTCAGTTGCAGGAATGTTTACAATATCTCCAAAAAAGTTAACCCTCAACAAATTTTGCATGGGCTGAGCCATTACTGTTTTACCCGACAGCAATGCCAGAAATAAGAAAGAAAATATGGTGGTTAAGTTTTTCAATGGCTTAATAGCAACATGAAAGATACAAAACTTAACAATTAGATAATATTGAATTTTCTTCTAGTTGAGAATGATAACATGCAGTTTATGCAATACTTATCCATATACACCAGAAAATAAAGGATTTCAAGTTGTAAAATAGAGCTTATTGCCAAACGAATTTGCAGCTATGATGATGGATGGCTATGAATAAACGTGGAGTAAAAACTTTAAAAATTATCCAATGCTGCCAACACATCCGATATAATATCGTCCACATGCTCCAGCCCAACTGAAATGCGGATGAGCCCCGGCGTAATACCTACCGATTGCCGTTCGGCCTCGGATAATTTAGCATGGGTAGTACTTGCAGGATGGGAAGCAATGCTTCGGGTATCGCCAAGGTTAGCCGTAAGCGAAAGCATTTTGAGGCCGTTTAAAAATGCACGGCCGGCTTCGAGGCCGCCTTTTAGTTCAAAACAAACAATGCCGCCGCCGTTGGTCATTTGCTTAATGGCAATCGCATGTTGCGGATGGCTTTTCAGAAAAGGATATTTTACCCAGTTAATGGCTGTATGGCCTTCCAGTTTTTCGGCCAAAGTCAAAGCATTTTTGGCGTGGCGTTCCATACGTACATCCAGTGTTTCAAGGCTTTTGCTAAGCACCCAGGCATTAAAAGGGCTCATACTTGGGCCGGTACTGCGGCAAAAAAGATAGATGTCGTGGATGAGTTCTTTTTTACCTACAACTACACCACCCAATACACGGCCCTGCCCATCAAGCCACTTGGTAGCAGAGTGGGTAACAAGGTGTGCACCAAATGCTATGGGCTTTTGGGCAGCCGGTGTGGCAAAGCAATTATCTACATTCAGTAGCACCTTGTGTTTATCAGCCATGGCGCCAATCCATTCCAGATCTACCATGTCGAGGCCGGGATTGGTAGGCGTTTCCAGGTAAATCATTTTTGTATTGGGCTTTATTAAAGCCTCCCAGGTTTCGGGTTGCAATACATCGGCATAGCTCACTTCTATGCCCCATTTGGGTAAATATTTGGTAATGACCGTATGGGTACTGCCAAAAATAGAACTGCATGCCAGCAGGTGATCGCCACTTTTTAAAAAGGTCATGAACGATGCGAAGATGGCACTCATGCCACTTGCTGTAGCAAAACCAGCTTCGGCTCCTTCCAAAGCCACCATCCTGTTTACAAACTCATTCACGTTCGGATTGCTAAAGCGACTGTAGATATTATCGTCTGTTTCGTCGGCAAAAGCGGCCCGCATTTCTTCGGCATTATCAAAACAAAAACTACTGGTAAGAAACAGCGGTGTGCTGTGTTCCATTTCATTCGTTCGTTCGTTGCGGATGCGGATAGCCTCGGTAAGTGGATGCATATTGTATTTTAGATGGGGTTGCAAATGTAAATCAGCAACCCTGTAATTGGCATCCTGTTATATAGGTTGCCAAAATAAAAAAGGAAATTTCTCAATGTATGGTACGAAGCCGTTTATTCTATTTCTTTAAATTATATCAACCGCTCCTTATCAGCGCCCTAGTTCCAGTTTAAAATTTGTCCAGCCATTACATTATAGAATCAGGCACTATTAACGTAAATGAATTAAGTTAAATGGCCTCGAAAAAAAAGCGTTAAAAAAATTATGATTAAAGTCGTTAAGAAGCCGGCGCTGTTTGAGCCAGTCGGGTCTATGACCTGAAAGATTTTTACGGCGAGT
>JAYUTQ010000473.1:0-3011 GCA_043755055.1 Chitinophagaceae bacterium
ACACCATACAGGATGTGCTCATACGCCGGGCCCGCATGCAGGGCAAAAACGCCTTGTGGGTGCCGGGAACCGATCATGCCAGTATAGCCACAGAGGCAAAGGTAGTGGCCATGCTCAAGGAGAAGGGCATCAGCAAATCGGAGATAGGCCGGGAGAAATTCCTGGAGTACGCCTGGGAATGGAAAGAGAAATACGGAGGCATCATTTTGCAGCAATTAAAGAAACTGGGCTGCAGCCTCGATTGGAACCGCACATCATTTACCATGGACCCGGATTATTATGCATCGGTAATCAAAGTGTTCATTGACCTATATAAAAAAGGGCTGATATACCGTGGCAAACGCATGGTAAACTGGGACCCGCTTAGCCTAACCGCACTGAGCGATGAAGAAGTAATTTTTAAAGAAATTGACTCGAAATTATTTTATGTAAGCTACCCGCTTGCAGATGAAACCGGCAGCATTACGGTAGCTACTACAAGGCCGGAAACCATTTTGGGTGATGTGGCCATTTGTGTAAACCCTACCGATGAACGATACAGCAGCATGGTTGGCAAAGAAGTGATTGTTCCCATCATCAACCGCAAAATCCCAATTATTGCCGATGAATATGTAACTACTGATTTTGGTACCGGTGCATTAAAAATTACCCCGGCACATGACAAGAATGATAATATGCTTGGGGCCAAACACAATTTAAAAGCGATTGACACTTTAGATGCTACCGGCAAGTTTACAAGTGAAGAGTTAATGGACGATAACCCGTCCGAACTGGTGCTGTCTTACAACGGTATCGACCGTTTTGAATTAAGAAAAAAGATTGTCGAAGACATTGCTGCTTTGGGGCAAATTGAAAAGACAGAAGACTACAAAGGACAAGTAGGAACCAGCGAAAGAACAGGTGCCGTTATTGAAAGCAGGCTTTCGATGCAGTGGTTTATTGACATGAAGCAGTTTCTGGAAAAGAATCCTGAAACATTGCAAGCTGTTATGGACGATACCATTCAGTTTCATCCTGCAAAAACGAAAAACACTTACAACCATTGGCTTGAAAATATCAAGGACTGGTGCATCAGCCGGCAGCTATGGTGGGGCCAAAGAATACCTGCTTGGTATGACAACGATACAAATAAAGAGTTTGTTTGTGTTGCAGAAAATAAACAAGATGCAGAAAAATTTTATATAGAGAAGTATATAGATAAGCATGGAAAAGAGGCATATGAAAAAAATAAGGAAATAGTTAGGCTTAAATTAAATAAACTAACTCAGGACGAAGATGTACTCGACACCTGGTTTAGCAGCTGGTTGTGGCCGATGGAAGTTTTTAAGGGCATCAGCAATCCGGGTAATAAAGATGCGTCATACTACTACCCTTCTACCACCCTTGTTACCGGGCAGGATATTATTTTCTTTTGGGTGGCAAGGATGATTATGGCTGGCTACGAATACGAAAAAAAACAACCATTTAAAGACGTTTATTTTACCGGCATGGTGAGGGATAAGCAGGGCCGTAAAATGAGTAAGCAACTGGGCAACTCACCAGACTTGCTGGCTTTAATCGATAACTATGGAGCCGACGCTGTAAGGTTTGGCATTATGGTAAGCAGCCCCGCCGGAAACGATGTGATGTTTGACGAAAGTGCTTTGGAACAAGGAAAAAATTTCAATAATAAACTTTGGAATGCGTTGAAGCTTGTTAAGATGTGGGAGGGCCGGTCAACGGTAGACGGTCAACGGTCGACGGCAGAAGGCAACTTTGCCCTCAATTGGTTCCAAAACCGCCTCAATGCAGCCAAGGCTGAAATTGGTTCGCTAATGGATCAGTTTAGGCTGAGTGAGGCTTTAAAGACTATTTATTCGCTGATATGGGACGATTTCTGTAGCTGGTACCTCGAATGGGTGAAGCCTGGTTTTGAGCAGCCGATTGACGCCCATGTATACAAGAAAACAATTGAATATTTTACAGAACTGATGCAGTTGCTGCATCCTTATATGCCATTTATCACTGAAGAAATTTATCATTTGCAGGATGAAAGAAATGATGACCTCTGTGTAAAATTATATGGCGAAAGCAAAGCTGCAGAAGTTCAGATTATTGCCGATGCAGAACTGCTGAAAAAAGTAATTACGGCACTTCGGGAAGCGAGGGTTAAGAAC
This sequence comes from Chitinophagaceae bacterium, assembly GCA_043755055.1. GTDB lineage: Bacteria > Bacteroidota > Bacteroidia > Chitinophagales > Chitinophagaceae > JAZKFT01. The sequence continues at coordinate 2,157 of JAYUTQ010000473.1, forward strand.
AACATTAAACCCAAAGAAACGGTGCAGTTGCTAATACAAACCGGTGCAAAAGACCGTTATGCTTTACTGGAAAATATTCTGATGAAGCAGGTAAATGCGTCATCTATTGAGGTAGTTGCCGACTTTCCCCAACAAGGCATTTCATTAACAGTGGAGCAGGATAAGTTTTTAATCATCTCTTCGCAGCCAATTGATACTACCGCTCAAAAAGAAGCGTTATTGAAAGATTTAGAGCATCAGCAGAAATTTTTGGAAACTGTTGGCAAAAAATTAAGTAACGAAAAGTTTGTGGCAAACGCTAAACCCGAGGTAATAGAACTGGAACGTAAAAAAATGAGTGATGCAGAGGCGAGGATAAAAGCCATTGAAGAAAGTATAACGGCGATAGGGTAATCCAGTTTTCAAATTTACAAGTTCACTTGTTCCTTGGTTCAACAGATCACCTTTATTTTTTCGACTCTGAATGGGTAAACTTGTGAACTCTGGAACTCGTAAACTTGCGAACAAAAAATATATAAATGCAAAAAACTTCAACTTTTTCATTCATCATTACCCTGCTTTTGCTATCCATGTTTGATGCAGCACAGCCTGTTGCAAAACCAGTAACTGTAAAGGCCGACACCACAAAGGGCAAGCTAAAATTAACTGCATCTTTTGGAGCATATACCAATGGCAGCAAAGCATTTGCTGCTGATTTAAAACGATTGCTCAATGCCAATCCCCAACTAAAACTAAAAGATGATAAGGGCGTTTTTTACAATGTTGTTTCTTTCGAAATTACATGGAAGAAAAAAGATGTGTCTGACGATATCCGTAGCGGCAAACAAAAAACAGTGTACTACTATGTTGGTGGAA
>JAYUTQ010000474.1:0-3010 GCA_043755055.1 Chitinophagaceae bacterium
TTTTGCCTTTAATTACAAGAGAAACAATGCATGGCGAAATAGTTTTTAATACCATAAGATTAAACCTCAATTTTAATACCCAAAGAAAACGATACCATGTACCAAAATCTAACCCAATCCCAAAGAAATTATTTTAATGCAGGCAATACCCGCAGCTATGAATTTAGGATAGAGCAGCTTAAAAAACTACGGCAGGCATTAATGGATAATGAACAAGCCATTTTTGATGCTTTGCAAAAAGATTTAGGCAAAAGCAATCTGGAAGCTTATACCACAGAGTTGGGCCTGGTTTTAACTGAGATAAGCCTCCACCTGAAAAAACTAAAAAGCTGGATGCGGCCACACCGGGTTAGCACCAATCTTTTAAACATGCCCTCTTCCACAAAAATGTATTACGATCCGCTGGGCGTAGTGCTGATTATAGCGCCGTGGAATTACCCCTTTCAGCTTGTAATGACGCCACTGATTGGTGCCATTAGCGGCGGCAATTGTGCCGTACTTAAACCAAGCGAACTAACACCTGCCACAGAAGCAATAGTAGAAAAAATAATCACCGAAAATTATGCAGCAGAATACATTGCTGTGGTAACTGGTGATGGTGCCAAGGCTGTACCCGAACTGATGAATAACTTTCGCTTTGACCATGTATTATTTACCGGTAGCATACCGGTGGGTAAGGCTGTGTATGAATTGGCAGCTAAGCAACTGGTACCTGTAACATTAGAGCTGGGTGGCAAAAGCCCGGCCATAGTTTGCGCAGATGCCGATGTAAAAACCGCTGCTAAAAGAATAGCTTTTGGCAAGTGGGTAAATGCAGGCCAAACCTGTATTGCACCAGACTATGTGCTGGTAGAAGCCGCAGTAAAAGATGCCTTTATTACCGAAATGAAAACAACCATTACCAGCTTTTATGCAGATGCAAAACAGAGTACCGACTACGGAAAAGTTGTTAATAGTAAGCGTTTGGACAAGCTGATTAGCTACCTGACAGATGGTACCATACTAGCAGGTGGCGAATACGACAAAGCAACACTGTACTTGGCCCCTACATTACTGGATAATGTGGCCCCCTCGGCACCTGTAATGACTGATGAAATCTTTGGACCCATTTTGCCAATCATTTCATTTACCAGCAAAGAAGAAGCCTTAAAAATGGTAACAAAAAACAGTCACCCCTTGGCCTTTTATTTATTTACCAGTAACAGCGAAACCGAAACATGGTGGATGGAACGGGTGCCATTTGGCGGCGGCTGTGTAAACAATACCCTGCTGCATTATGCCAATGATAATGTGGCTTTTGGTGGCATTGGCAATAGCGGCATTGGCGGCTATCATGGTAAGCATAGCTTTTACACATTTACCCATGCCAAAGCCGTTCTTAAAACCCCCACCTGGTTCGATCCACGATTAAAATATCCGCCGTATGGTAAAAAAAGCATGCAGTTTTTGAGGTGGTTTTTAAAATAAAAGTTGAAAATTTCAACTCACAATTTACCAATTTCTAATATCTTAATCCTATTACCTAATCCCCTTCTACCCAATCCCTAATTACTACATTTGCACATATGGAAAACTTACCAGAGCTAAGCGTAGTAATTCCCGTAATGAACGAAGAGGATAATGTGGGGCCAATGGTAGCCGCCGTGCACAGTGCATTACAAGGCATTAGCTACGAAATAATTTTTGTGGATGATGGCAGCACCGATGCCACAAGACCAAGAATTAAAGCATTGGTAAACGATCAGATTTCGCTGGTGGAACTACGCAAAAATTATGGCCAAAGCACTGCCATGAGTGCCGGTATAGATTTTAGCAAAGGCAAATACATAGCCATGCTGGATGGCGACTTGCAAAACGATCCCACAGACATCCCCATGATGCTGGACCTGCTGAAACGTGAAGATTGGGATATGGTAGCCGGTAACCGTGCTAACAGAAAAGACGGTTTTATACTTCGTAAAATTCCCAGTAAAATTGCCAACGCTCTCATCCGCCGCATGACGGGTGTGTACATAAAAGATTACGGCTGTACCCTTAAAATTTTTAAGCATGAAATAGCCGAAGACCTTGGCCTGTATGGCGAACTGCACCGCTTTATACCTGTACTGGCCAAACAGCAGGGAGCCCGTATTACGCAGGTAGATGTAAAACACCATCCACGCCGTTTTGGTAAAAGTAAGTATGGCATTGGCCGCACTTTCCGTGTAATGAGCGACCTGGTAACCATGGTTTTTTTTGGCCGCTATATACAAAAGCCCATGCACCTGTTTGGTACAATGGGTTTTATAAGTTTGTTTATTGGCATTGCCATAAACCTGTATTTGCTTACACTAAAAATTATGGGTAACGATATTTGGGGTAAGCCCATGCTTATTCTCGGTCTTATCTTTTTGCTCGGCGGCATACAGCTCATTACCATTGGCATTTTGGCCGAGATCAATATCCGTACCTACTTTGAGGCAAGCAATAAAAAAACATATCAGGTTCGAAAAGTGTGGAACGGATCGTAGTATCGAATTAATTGCGATCCCTGTTATTGTGTTTTTTTCTTGCTATATCACGGCTGGCCTGGCGTTGTTGTTTTTTAATTTCTTTCCTTTAAACAGGTGTTACAATGCCATCTGCCTTCGCATCTTTTACATCGTTGCGAATTTCCCGTTGATCGTTTACCAGGTTTCTGGTTTCGGCCCTGGTTAGTTCGCCGTTACGAACACCGTGCTTAATACGTTTGGTTTGTTGATTTTTCTTTACGGCCTGTGCATTTGTGTTACCGATGCCTATAGCCATAAATAGTACTGCTGTAAATAATAGCATTTTCATACATTAAAAATTTATTGTTTTTATAAAATGAAATACAGTTCTAAACGTTTAGCAGAGAAGTAGACAGGAGAATATTGAAGACGTTTAAAAAACAGGAAAAAATTTGACTTGCTACAATTTTCAAAAATTGTTTTTGTGGATTTTTTACGTAATAATCTCTTAGGTTTTATTGCTTCACAAAAGGGCAAAC
>JAYUTQ010000475.1:0-6781 GCA_043755055.1 Chitinophagaceae bacterium
GTTGATTGGTTAATCAGTTGATTGGTTGATTTGTTGATAGGATGATTCAAAAAAAGTAAAATAGGTAGAAAAGCGTTTTACTAGTAAACTAATGAACCAATCAACTAAACTCCAATCTCCGCTTTCAATTCTTCCGATAAAGTAACCAGTAGCTTATCAATTCTGGCACTATCCATATCTATTATTTCGAAAGTAAAACCCCGCCATTCAAAAATATCTCCTGAAGCTGGAATCCGTTCAAGGTGGTGGATTACAAAACCTGCAATGGTGTCATAAGTCTGTTCATCATCCCGCCATTCTTCTTTGTCGAATTTGGCCAAAAAATCGTAGAAAGGAAGTTGAGCGTCAACAAGATAGGTGCCGTCTTTCCGTTCCACAATTTCATAATCATCATCGCCTTGTTCGGGTATATCACCAACTATGGCTTCCAATATATCGTTAAGGGTAATCATGCCCTGTAGGGTACCATATTCGTCTACAATAAAAGCGGAGTGAACTTTGGTTTGCTTAAATTTTTCCATTACCTGATAAGCGGTATTATTATCGGGCACAAACATGGGCTGCTTCATAAAATCCTTTAGCGGCTTGTCTTCCGGGGCAAACACAATGTCTTTAAGCTGTACAATGCCTTTTATATTGTCAATCTCATTTTCGCTAAGCGGATAAACGCTGTGTGGATATGGATCTATTTCTTGTTTAAGATCAGCAATTACGCCATTATATTCCAGCCAGATAATATCACTACGGTGCGTCATCAGCGAAGTAATGGCCCGGTCGCCTAAATGAAAAACCCGTTCAATAATCTGTTGTTCGGCTTCATCTATTTCGCCATGCTCGGTTCCTTCGCTTATCATGGCTTTTATTTCTTCTTCCGTTACTACATTGTCTTTACTTACTTTGATATTAAAAAGCTTGAAAATTAGCTTGGTAATACTATTGAGCAACCATACAATTGGAAATGTAATGATCGATAAAATCCGCATGGGCTGCGCCGATCCCATCGCTATTTTTTCGGCCCTTAAAAGTCCTATTCTTTTTGGCAGTAATTCGCCTAAGATTATAGATAAAAAAGTAACAAGCATTACTATTAAAACAGTGGAAATAGTTGCAGCATAAGGCTTTATGAATGCAATTTTCTCAAGATAGGGCTGTAGGTGGCCACTAAATTTTTCACCCGAATACAAACCAGTAAGGATGGCAATTAAGGTTATAAATATTTGTGCTGTGGATAGAAAAACCTCCGGATTCTCTGCAAGTGCCAACGCTGCTTTTGCATTGACATTTCCTTTATTAGCCAGTTGTTCCAGTTTAGTTTTACGGGCACTTACAAGGGCTATTTCGCTCATCACAAACAAGCCATTTATAAGCATCAATAGTAACAATATAAAAATCTCTGACATTAAATTCTTTGTGTTGATTGGCGGCAAATCTAACTATTCTAAAACAAGTGCCTGATTGTAATGTACTAAGGCTTTATTTTTGACATTGATCAATGGAAAATACAACAACAAAAAAAACAGCCATTATAGGTGCAGGGCCCGCAGGATTAACCGGAGCATATTTGCTGGTAAATGCCGGACAGGATGTTACCATTTTTGAAAAACACCCACATTATGTAGGGGGTATTTCAAGAACTGAAACTTACAAAGGCTATCATTTCGATATTGGCGGTCACCGATTTTTTAGCAAAAGCAAAGAAGTAGAAGATTTTTGGACAGAAATATTGGGTGATGATATGCTGGACCGACCCCGCAGCAGCCGTATTTATTACAACAAACAATTTTTTAGTTACCCGCTTGTAGCCATGGAGGCGCTTAAACGGCTGGGCATTATAGAATCTGCAAGGTGCGTTCTCAGCTATATGCAGGTGAAAATATCCCCCATTAAAGAGCCGAAGAACTTTGAAGAATGGGTAACCAATCAGTTTGGTAAAAGGCTGTTTAATATTTTTTTTAAAACCTATACCGAAAAGGTTTGGGGTATACCCTGTAAAGATATTTCGGCCGATTGGGCGGCGCAACGCATCAAAGGTTTGTCGCTGAGCAGTGCTATAAAAAATGCCGTTTTTCCGCCAAAGAAAAATGGCGGTGCAGGCAGTACCATTAAAACATTGATAGATACTTTTCGCTACCCAAAACTAGGCCCCGGCCAAATGTGGGAAACCTGTAACGAAAAGGTGCAGGCTATGGGCGGTAAGGTATTGATGGGTAAAACGGTAACCGGTTTGGATTATGACGAGACAGATGCCACATGGAGCCTTACGCTGAGCGATGGCATGGTGCATGGCGGTTTCCACCATGTAATATCTGCAGCGCCAATGAGGGAATTGGTTAAAGCCATAACCCCGGCTGTATCTGCCCCTACTTTAGCGGCCGCCAACCAATTGGCCTACCGTGATTTTCTTACGGTGGTGCTGATAATGAAAGACAAAAAACTGTTCGACGATAACTGGATTTACATACACGACCCGAGTGTAAAAATGGGAAGGGTGCAAAACTTTAAAAGCTGGAGCCCTTACCTGGTGCCGGACCCAACTATGGCCTGTTATGGTCTGGAATATTTTTGTTTTGAAGGCGATGGCCTGTGGACAAGTACAGATAAAGAACTGGAACAACTTGGCATTAAAGAACTGGAACAGGTAGGCCTTGCCCATGCGAACGATATTGTAGACAGCTACGTGGTTCGTCAGCCAAAGGCATACCCGGTGTACGATCATTTTTACGAAGGCCATGTTTTAAACATTCGCAAAGGGCTGAAAGCTTACAAGGGCCTGCATTTGGTAGGCCGCAACGGGATGCATAAATACAATAACCAAGACCATAGTATGATGACGGCTATGCTGGCCGCCCGAAATATTATTGCTGGCGAAGAATTATACGACCTGTGGCAGGTAAACGGCGATGCCGAATACCACGAAGCAGGCGAACGTGGTGCCGAAAAAGGTGGAAGGTTGGTGCCGCAGCAAGTGAAACAGGCTTAAAACAAAAACTCCATTTCTAAAAGAAATGGAGTTTTTGATAATATTAAATGCGGTCAATTATCTTTCCAGCATACTGAAAAAGAAGTCGCCTTCAATCTTTGCATTTTCGTCGCTGTCGCTACCGTGTACGGCGTTTTCACCTACAGATGCTGCATATTTTTTACGGATGGTACCTTCTGCTGCATTAGCTGGGTTTGTAGCACCAATCAGTGTACGAAAATCTTCCACTGCATTTTCTTTTTCAAGAATGGCTGCTACAATTGGGCCGCTGCTCATAAAATCTACCAGTTCGCCGTAAAAAGGACGTTCGGCATGAACGGCGTAAAATTCACCGGCTTTTGCTTTGCTCAGTCTTGTCATTTTCATAGCTACAATTTTGTAGCCTGCACCAATGATTTGGTCTAGAATACCGCCGGTATAACCTTTTCCAAAAGCATCGGGCTTAATCATGGTAAATGTTCTGTTGCTCATAATTACTTGTTTTTTAACGCCGCAAATGTAGGGTTTTGGCTGCTACTAAAAGCGGCTTCAAAAAGCAAAACTATAATCCGGTGACGTTTGCATTAAGCCGGAAAAAGTAATCAGGCGGTAACCTGCGTTGTTTGCTTGTCTTTTTGCATCATGTACATTATGGTAAAGCTTGGTATAAAATCGGTGCCGGGCAGTATTTCTTCTATAAAGTTTAGTAAGCCGCCTGCAGCACCCTTTATGCCGCCAAATGTTATATAAAAGATGATGGCAGAGACCGGTGCCCATAAAACATCACCAAACTCCCCAAAGCCGGGAATGGCATAAGTGATGTAGCCAACAAGATCCATCAGGATGCAAAAAAGTAACGAAGGTTGTTTGCGGTTCATTTTTAGTATTTGAATTGGTATGATGTAGTATTCAACTAAAAAGTTGCAAAATGAACCGGTGAATAGAACTATTTAACGTTTAGAAGTTGCATGGTGAAATGGGAGAAATAAATTGCTTCACTTTTTCCCTCATCGTATTAAAGTACAGATGCCTCGTTTTTTATAGGTAATGCCATCGGCCCCGATACCTTCAAAAACCCATACTATAGATTGTGTAAGCTGTGGAACGCCTTTAAAGGTTCCATCCCATCCCGGCCGCTCATTTTTACTTTCATATAAAAGATTGCCCCAGCGGTTAAAAATTCTAAAACCACGGATTTCTTTAATGCCAATAAGTGTTGGTTTCAGATAATCATTTTTACCATCGTTATTAGGTGTAAATGCAGTTGGTACAAATATTTCTACCTGCTTGTAAATTTTTACAAATTGAGTATCTACCGTTTCGCAACCGGCAGCTGTGGTAATTTTTACAGTGTATAACCGGTCAAGCGAACCTTTGAATACAGGTTTAATATTGATGGCATTATCTAAGTCGGTTGGCGGATTCCAAACCACACTGCTTCCAAACGTTCTTGCCTGTAGCGTTACCGGTAAATTAATAACTGCACCCTGTTCGGGATACCGTATTCCGGGCCTCGGATTTTCTACAATAATATTACGTTTTACAATGCTAAGTGGTGTAGGGCATTGGTTGGTATTTACAGAAAGGGTGTAGGTGAAATTTCCGGCTGTAGTATATACTTGTGGCGGTGGTATGCGGCTTGTGCTTACTTGCCCATTGCCCAAAATCCAGTTATAATTTACCGCCGATGTTCCAGGCTCTACCGTATTATTAATTACCTGTGCAGGTAAATTAATGCAGATAGGTGCCACAGCGAAATCCGCTATGGCATTGGGAAATACATTTACAGTAGCTACTGCACTATCGGCACAAACGCTACTACTACTTACCAGCATTTTTACATTATATACACCAGCCTTGGTATAGCGGTACTCCACATTGGGTGTGGATTGAAAAGTACCGTCACCAAGTGTCCATGTGTATTGTAAACTGCCTACAGCGTTGGTGCTGGTATTGTTAAATGCAAACAGGTTATCCACCAAACATTGGTTTGGCCTTGGCACCACAAATGATGCCTCCGGAACGGAGGTAATTTTAATATACTTGGTAATTGTTTTTAACCTACATCCTTCTTTACTTATTAATATGGCATAATAAGTACCAGTTTCGGTAACACGAAAAACAGGTTTATTAGCTCCTGCAATTAGTGTGTCATCCCGGTACCATTGTACACTGTCTGCTGGCTGAACAGAAAATACGGCACTATCGCCCCTGCCAATACAAAACTCCGGGCTACCTGTAAAAAATAATGAATCGTTAAGGGGGGCCGCTTTTACAAGTACGGTATCAAAATCTACGCAACCACCACCTTCATTACTCGTTCGTAAAACATAAGTTGTGTGGTTATTAGGTGCTGCCAATGGGTTTGCAATATTTGGATTGGATAAACTGGCAGCCGGGCTCCATTGGTAAACAAGCCCTGGTTTGGGAGGGCTTCCAATGGGTACAGGGTTTCGGTTGCAGGAAATGGTATCCTTGCCTGCAAAGGATTTTACTGTTAGTGTATCTACAAGGCTTGCATATAAAGTATCAAGACAGCCATATCCGTTGTACGGAACCAGTACCACACCCACTATTGTTCCCGGTGGCGGTGGTGGAGAAAACGAAAGTATTTGAGATGAGCCAAGTAACTGGGTAAAAGTGCTGTTGTACCATGAATAGCTTTGGTAGCCATAAGGCGCAGTTACGTTTACCAAAGAATCGCCGCGGCAGAAAGTAGCACCTACAAAAGTGCCGCTACATTCGCTGTTTACGTCTATATAGGCATAGCCAAAATGCCTGCGAAATGTGCAGTCGGAGGTTTTAAAAAAGAGCCGGATTGTTTTGCCTGCAAGGCCATCCAGATTTACAGAAACTGCCGACCAGTCTTTATAATAAACAGTAGTATTAGAGCCCGGATTGGGCGAAACCTGAAAGCCTGGAAGGGGAGACCCAAAAGGGTAAAATGTAAAAGAAGAGCAGGAAATGGTGGTATTGTCTGTTACATTGATGATTTCAATTTCCATCCTTGGTTGCTGAAATTCAAGATGGTTTGGATCCTGAAAAACAACTGCATAATTGTAAATAATGTTGTAAAGGTTTTCATTGGCCGGAATGGTGAATTCGTAAGAAATGCCTTCTGCTTCGCCGCCGCCTGTATTATTCCCAAGACGGATGGAATGGCCACTGCCGTTGGGGCAATTAACAGGAAAGCCACCATATTCATCCACACCATTGCCGGGATTAGATGAGTACATGGTATGCTGATTGCTAACAGGCCCGCCAGAGGGTGTAAGGTTAATTGTATTCTGACCGCCATTTGCTGACACATAACCGGTATAACAGGTCCAGCCGGTAAAATCGCCTGTTTCAAAATCAATATTTGTTGGGCAGGCTTGTGCAAAAAGTTTACTGGAATTTATTAAGATACAAAGTGGAAGCACCAGCAAACACAAAGCAAGGCTGTTAATCCTTAAGCGGCTTTTATTAAAGTTTGGTTGCTGAAGCATGTGGCAAATACATGTTTCAAGAAAGGTAAAGATAAAAGCAGCTTGTTGTACATAAAAAGTAGAAACAGCGTAAAAATGATACGGGGTTATTTAAACAATGTTTTTTACAAGACAACATCCATTTCTTTTATGAAAAGTAGGCCAGGTTTTGGAATGTAGGCTTATACCTGCAAATCCTCAAACCCATACTTGGCCATTTCCCAAAAGGAATCGAAGCTGGTAATAGACTGCTTGAAAAAGCTAATTAGAACCGGCCAGCAGGCTTTATCAAAAATGTTAACACCGGTAATTATTTTATTGATGATGACAGCACTATTATTTGCTTCAGAAACAT
>JAYUTQ010000476.1:0-3006 GCA_043755055.1 Chitinophagaceae bacterium
GGCGGCTACGTATTACCAAAAATTAAAAGACTATAGCACCAGCCAGGAAAATAAACTGGAGGCCCGCCGTGGCTTGCTGCGTTGCCAGTATCAGTTGGCACAGTGGGCTGCAGCATTACCCAATGCACAGGAAATATTGGCCACTAAAACAAGCGGTGCTGATGATAAAATTTTCGCCTACATGATTGTGGGTAAAAATGCCCAATCTCAAAATGATTGTGCTGCTGCAATTACGGCTTTTAAAAATGTAGCATCGCTTAGTAAAGCTGCCTATGGTGCAGAGGCACGGTACGAAATAGCCAATTGCCTGTACCAGCAAAATAAATTAGCTGATGCTGAAAAAGCTGCTTTTGAAGTGATTAATAAAGCTGGTTCTTATGCCGATTGGGTTACCCGTAGTTACCTGCTGCTCGGCGATATTTACCTAAAGCAAAAAGATTATTTCAACGCCAAGGCCACCTATAAAAGCGTAGCCGAGAATGCCACTATTGCTGAATTTAAAACCACTGCACAAGAAAAATACAAGATAGCAGAAGACGAAGAGGCCAAGAGCAGTAAGGTTGGGGGTTAGGGATTGGTTGATTGGTTGATTGGTTGATTTGTGATTTGTGATTTGTGATTTGATGTAGAGACGCCATGCTGGCGTCTGACTTTAACCGATACAATTCTAACAAAAAATCTGGTTGATTAAACGCAACATTTCCTGACGGTCTCATAGTAGCACAAATGTTGAACGGAGTCCCGAAATAATCGGGATTATAACGTTCGCCATTGTCGCCGAATCAAGGGTCAAAAGCCCGGACAACAAAATAATAATAATTGTCATACGGCAAAAACATACTAACATGAAGTTTAAAATATTCCTTTCAATCCCCGTTTTGTTTACAAGTGTTGTTGTGGCTGCACAAGACACTACAAAAGGCAAAAAAATTGAGATCACTTCTTCTTTTAAACCGAGCTTAAAACCATCGGCCAAAATAGATTTTAACCCCACAGCCACCGGGCAGGATACGGTTCGGCCAAAATTGCTGTACCGTGTGCCAGTGCAAAATTTATCATTTAATATTTACCCTGCCAGCCTGCAACCGGCGGCTATGGAGCCCGATACAACTGTACCTTATGCCAATGGTGGATATGCCAAACTGGGCTATGGCAATTTTAATACGCCTTTTGCCGCTGCGGCCATTTCTTTTGGCGATGGCAAGCGGCAATCGGGCAGTTTGCAGGGCAGTTTTATTAGTAGCAAGGGCAAACTACCTTTCCAACAATTTAGCAAATGGAATGTGCTGGGCAATGGTTTGTTTGCCAGTGGTGCTAATTCTAAACTGAAGCTGGGTGCGGGTATTGAGCAATTCAGAACACATAGATACGGCTTTCAGCCAGATACTTTAAAGTTTACCAAAGACCAATTACTGCAACAGTTTTCTACGTTCAATATCAATGCAGGGTACAGTAATAATGTGCCCAACGAGTTTGGGTTAAACTACTCCCCTGCTATGAATCTCTGGCTTTTTGCAGATAATAACGATGGAAAAGAATCCCATTTTCAGGTGGTGGCACCATTTGACAGACCTATTAATGATAACCTGAAATTTGGTGTAGAGCTGCAGGCCGATCTGGTAAAATTTACCGGCAAAACCGTTTCATCTACTAATAATTTATTCAGCATTATTCCTTCGCTTACATGGGGCAACGAGACATTCGTATTAAAAGCAGGCGTAATGCCTAGCTGGGATAATGGTGCTTTTAAACTGCTGCCCGATATTGAGTTAGAAGCCCATATTCCGAACCAATCATTTATGGGTCTTGCCGGATGGAAAGGTTATTATGATGTAAACAGCTACCGCAATCTCGCCGGTTTTAACCCATGGATTGAACAGCCTAAAAACATTTTCAATACCCGCAATACCGAAATGTATGCTGGTATAAAAGGCAATACCGGTGAGCATTTTAGTTATGTAGCCAAAGTGGGTTTTGTACAGCGGAATAATGTGGCTTTGTTTCTCAACGATTCCAGCGATGGCAAAACGTATAGGGTAGCAATGGAGCCAAAAATAAATTCCATAAAACTACAAGGCGAAATCAGTTACCAGAAAGCAGATAATTTTTATTGGAACGCCGGTTTCAAAGCTCAAACTTTTGGCGGACTTACCGTAAATCAGGAAGCATATGGTTTAATTCCACTTGAAATAAACAGCCATTTTAAGGCTAAAATTTTTAAAGATTTTTATGTTACTGCTGACCTTTTTTACTTTGAAGGCAATTGGTATAAAACAAAAGCCAGTACCGATAAAACCAAAGCGGCATTGGATTTAAATGCTGGTCTTGAATTTCGAGTAGCTAAAAATGTGATGCTTTGGCTGCAATTCAATAACCTGTTAAACACTAAATACCAACGCTGGCAACAGTACCCGGTGCTCGGCTTTCAGGCATTGGGTGGGGTGAAGGTGAATTTTTAAAATTAAGGTTCAGGTTTCAAGGTTCAAGCCTATTGTATTATACTATTGTCTTGTGCCTTTGGTAATGAATTCATACGCCATCTTCTTTATCTTCATTCCACAATTTTTTGCCATGTTCCAATTACTGCATCAGTATCTTATAGAAAACTCCAATCTACACCTGCCCGGCATCGGCACCCTGGAGTTTGCAGATATACCCGCCAGATTAGATGTAGCCGATAAACAATTGCAGGCTCCACTCAAAACATTGAGACTTAATTCCGAAACTGATACAAATAACAAACATGCACTGATGGGCTTCCTCAGCCGGCGGTTAGATATTAGCGAAGAGCAGTCCTATACAGTGTTTCAGCAGTTTTCCGAATCAATCAATACCAGCCTTGGCACCAAACGTATTTTATATTGGGATAACCTTGGCGCCTTTCAAAAAGACGAAACCGGCACCGTACAATTTGTACAAACAAGCGATATAGATCTATATCTACCACCCGTAAGTGCGGACAGAATGATTCGTCAAAATGCCCAACACAGCATGACTGTAGGCGAC
>JAYUTQ010000477.1:0-6759 GCA_043755055.1 Chitinophagaceae bacterium
TTTATCTTTCTTACATTACTCATCGATGTAATAGGTTTTGGCCTAATCATACCTGTAATGCCGGAACTGATAAAGACATTGGCCCATACAGATAACAGCCATGCCGCCACTATTTCCGGCTGGATGATTGGCGTCTATGCGTTAACCCAATTTGTTTTTTCACCCATTCTTGGTAACCTTAGTGACAAGTATGGCAGGCGGCCGGTATTGCTTTTCTCACTGCTTGGGTTTGGAAGCCATAACTGATTTATGATTTAGGATTTGTGATGTATGATGTTTTGATTGCTGATGTCTGATTTCTGATGTCTAATTTCCTTACCGCAATAGAAAGTTTGAAATGTTTTAAACTGGCTAATGACTAATGACAATTGACCAACTGACTACAAATCAGAAAAAACTGATTTTGCAAACTGTTCTAAAGATGGATCTCTTGCACCCATGAGCAACAATACACAATCGCTGGTAAAATGTGGCCTCAATTTGGTTACCAAATCATTGCGGTTTTCTACAAAAAAAGCGTTTACGCCCTTTTCTTTGAGGTCGTTTATAAGGTCATTGGCACTAATATCTTTTACAGCTGTTCCGCCGGCATAAAAAATTTCACTCATCCATATTTCATCCTGCGGTCGTAATGCTTTAGCAATTTCTTCTACAAAATCGCTTCGCAAAAACTTTGTAGGCCCGTAACCATGCGGCTGAAACCATGCTATAACTTTAGGTGCTATTGGCTGACAGGCTTCGATAGATGTAGCACATTTTACAGGATTGTGTGCATAATCATCTATTAATAAAACGCCATCTTTTTTACCCAACACCTGATGGCGCCTGTAGATACCTTCATATTTTGCGACCGCCTGAGCACATACCGATAATGGTACGCCAAGCATGCCTGCCACTGCTACTGCAGCCAATACATTTTCCATATTGTGGCGGCCCACACTATTTAAATGAAACGGTATTTTTTTAATTGTAAAATCTATTTCCAAACCATGTTGTGCAAAATCAGTTGCTATGAAACCCGCACCTGTACTGGCATCCAAGGCAAAATCATTTGCTGCAACCGTACTTAACTGTGCTGCAAAAAAATGTGACCGGTTTACAATAAAGTTAGCAGAGTTATTACGAAAAGTGGTGAACACATCCATTAAAACATCCATGTCTTTATGGTCTTTATCCACGTTGAGCAACAGGCCAATTTCTGCATGGTACTGTACAATAGAACCATCGCTTTCATCAGCTTCTATTACCAGCCATTCTCCATTGCCGGTTTTAGCGTTGCCTATTTTTCCCCGTCCGAAAGGGTCATTTGGGCGGGCTTCCTTAATTATGCTTATTAAACCGGCTCCGCTAATAATGCTGGGTTCTAATCCTGCATGTTGCAACATATCAAAAAGCATGGCGCTTGTAGTGCTTTTACCACTGGTGCCACCTACGGCAATGGTTCTTTTGCTTTGGGCAATAATGGCCAAAAATTCACTCCGCTTAATAATGGGAATGTTCCGCTGCTTTGCTATCTGTACTTCTATTACGGTATCTTCCACGGCAGTGGAAACAACCACTAGGTCTGTGTTTTCGTTTATACCAGCTCCGTTTTGTAAAAAACATTTTATGCCTTCTGCCTCAAGCTTTTCTTTGGTTTCGTTTGCTTCACCTTCGGTAAAATAACGGTCGCTGCCACTTACATTTTTACCAATACCCTGTAAATATTGGGCTATGGCACTCATGCCCGTACCGGCTACACCTATAAAAAATGGTGATTTAAATTCGTTGATGGAAGAAATCATTCGATTGGTAATTAGGGATTGGTGGTTTGGGATTGGTTGCTTGTTATTGAAGCAATACAGAACAATTGCTGCCAGTATTTTTTAAAACCGCGGTTAGTGTCCTACTTACTACTCAAAAAAACAAAATTTATACATTCCTTTTTGGTTTTCTTCCTCACGTTCCACCCCTGATTTTGCCTTCAGCAAAATCTGTCCCCGCCAGCGGAGAATAATATTGTAAGTGCCTGCTTTTCTTTACAGCATTGCTCCATGGAAATAATCGCAGTCTTGGTCTATAACCTTTTTACCAATCAATCAATAAACCAATCAACTAATTATTACTGCTCCATCATAATCTCATGCCCCATTTTATCTCTCTTGGTGGCCATATATTTTTCGCTGTGGGGGTTTGATGGCGTTTCTAGTGGAACGGTTTCTATTATTTCCAGGCCATAGCCCATAAGCCCTACCCTTTTCTTTGGGTTGTTGGTCATCAGGCGTAGTTTAACCACGCCCAAATGGCGAAGCATTTGTGCACCTACGCCGTAATCTCTTGCATCTCCGGGTAATCCAAGCTGCAGGTTGGCTTCCAATGTATCAGCTCCTTGTTCTTGTAATTTGTAAGCTTTTAGTTTATTTACCAAACCTATGCCACGGCCTTCCTGATTCATGTAAAGAATAATGCCTTTGCCTTCTGCCTCTACCCTCTCCATGGCTAGTGCAAGCTGATCGCCACAATCGCAGCGGAGGCTACCAAGTATGTCGCCGGTAAAACAGCTGCTGTGCACCCGGGTAAGTACGGGTTCGCCTTCTTTCCATTCGCCTTTTATAAGAGCAAGATGTTCGTTGTCATTACTCTTATCTTTAAAAGCTACCAATTTAAAATGGCCATATTTCGTGGGCATTTCTACCCTCACTACTTCCTCTATTAATGTATCTCTTTTAAGGCGGTATTCTATCAGGTCTTTAATACTGATCAGTTTCAGGTTGAATTTTTTCGCCAATATTTCCAAATCCGGCAGTCGGCTCATAGTACCGTCATCATTCATAATTTCTACCAACACACCTGCAGGCTCAAAACCGGCTAGCCGTGCAAGGTCGGTAGTAGCTTCCGTATGGCCTGTTCTGCGTAACACACCGCCCTTTTTTGAGCGTAGTGGAAAAATATGGCCTGGCCGGCCCAATTCTTCGGGGCGGGTTTTGGGGTCTATTAAGGCCTGCACCGTTTTGGCACGGTCGTGGGCACTAATACCGGTGGTGCAGCCGTAGCCAAGCAGATCTACCGAAACTGTAAAAGGCGTTTCGTGTAAAGCTGTATTGTTGCTTACCATCAGTTCAAGTTTCAGCTCATCGCAGCGGCTTTCTACTACCGGAGCACAAATAAGTCCACGGCCGTATTTGGTCATAAAATTGATCATTTCCGGAGTTACCATTCTGGCGGCACCTACCAAATCACCTTCATTTTCACGGTCGTCATCATCTACTACGATTACCAATTCTCCTTTTTTAATAGCATCTATGGCGCTTTCTATTGTATCAGGCATAAATTAATTTTTTGTGCAAAAATAGGGTTTAAGCAATAGCACTTCACAATCAAAGGTTAACCATTGAGATTAAAGATTTTATAGGTAAAAACCAATGCTGATTTGACTTTTCCACAAGTGCAGCTAATAATTTGTTAACTCAGTCTTTGAAAAGTTAAGTGCTTTTAACGTTTATTTGCACCTGTAAAAATTTCCCTTTATGAAACTTAGAAGTTTATTATTTCTTTTGCTGGCTTTACCGGCGATGGTATGGGCCCAAAACACAACAAGCACATTGGGTGGCACCGTTAAAACAGCAGGTGGAGAACCGCTGATTGGGGCTACCATTACTGCTACCCATGAACCCACAGGTACTGTTTATCGTACACAGAGCCGAACTGCCGGCCGCTACGAAATTGCCAATATGGCTCCGGGCGGACCTTACACTTTGACAATTAGTTTTATTAACTATGAAACTTTTAAAAAAGAAGAAGTGTACCTGAACCTGGGCGAAAGCTCTAAGCAGGATTTTAAATTAGGCGACAAAAGCGCCCAATTAACTGAAGTAACTGTATTGGCTAACCGTGCACAAGCACAGGGCAAAGGCGGTTCAGAAACCAATATTGGCCGAGACAAAATAGCCAATTTGCCCTCAGTAGGCCGTAACATCAGCGATTATGTACGCTTTACACCACAGGCAAAATTGACATCTGCTGATGGTGGTATTTCTATAGCCGGACAAAATAACCGCTACAATGGATTTTATATTGACGGTGCAGTAAATAATGATGTGTTTGGATTGAGTAACTCCGGCACCAATGGTGGCCAAACTGGTGCACCGCCCATTTCTATTGATGCTATTGATCAGTTTCAGGTAATCGTTTCTCCTTACGATGCCTCAATCGGTAATTTTACCGGTGGTGGTATTAATGCTACTACCCGCAGCGGAACCAATACTTTAACCGGTTCTGTTTATTCTTTCTTCCGTAGCGAAAATCTTGCTGGTAAAACACCTGGAAATGTGGCAAAAGAAAACCGCAGAGAGTTAGCTGATTTTACTGCCAAAACAAATGGTTTTAGAATTGGTGGACCAATCATTAAAAACAAATTGTTTTTCTTTTTAAATGGCGAAATTCAACTTGACCAAAGACCACAGCCGTTCACCTTTAGCCAGTATAATGGTAATACAAGAAATATAGACAGTATTAACCTTTTAAGAAATTTTGTAAAAACTACTTATGGTTACGAAACAGGCAACTTTTTAGATAATCCTGATAAATTAAAAGGCGAACGTGTAGCTACTAAAATAGATTGGAATGTAAACGACAAACACCGCCTGACTGCATCTTATAGATACAATAAGGCAGTACGTGACAATACATTTGCCTCAAGTACTACTTCTATTAACTTCTTTAACAATGGTTATATCTTCCCAAACACTACCCATTCTGCTTCTCTTGAATTAAAGAGCACTCTTGGAAGGGGTATGAGCAATAGACTTTTGCTTACCTATACTTCGGTAACAGATGATAGAGACCCAATTGGTTCAGCTTTTCCACGTGTTACAATCTTCGACGGAGCAGGAAGGTTTGTATTGGGTACTGAAAACTTTTCAACAGGAAACTTTTTGCAACAAAACAATATCGCATTACTAGATTTCTTTAAATTTAATAAAGGCAAGCACTTTTTTACAGTAGGTACAGATAATGAATTCAGCAGATCAAACAACGTATTTGTACGTGATAACTACGGTACATACGAGTTTGCTAATGTGAATGCATTTTTGACCGGTGCAAAGCCTACCCGTTTCCAACGTACGTTCTCACTGGTAGATAATATTGCAGGTGATGCTACCAATGCAGCCGCTAAATTTAACTCTATACGTTTAGGTGGTTTTATTAATGATGAGTTTAAAGCAACTGATAACCTGACTCTGAACTTTGGTTTACGTTTGGATTATACCAAATTTTTGACTAAACCACGTACAGATCAGTTCTTTAACGACACTGCATTACCTATACTCAGTCAGTTTTACGACATGAAAGGTGCTCGTAGCGGACAGATAGCTGAGCCTAAAGCTTCCCTTTCTCCACGTGTAGGTATTACCTACAAAATACCAGAAGAAAATATTACCATCCGTGGTGGTATTGGCTTGTTCACAGGTCGTATTCCTTTGGTATGGCCTGGTGGCGTTTACAACAATAATGGTGTAACACTTGGTGGTGTGGATGTAAGCGGTGCAAATGCTCCGGTATTTAATCCTGACCCTAATAAGCAACCTACAGCTGCGGATTTTGGCCTATCGCTTGCCAATGCAAAAGGTCAGGTAGATTTGATAGCACAAGATTTCAGATTGCCAAAACTGTTCCGTACATCGCTTGGTGTAGATAAGAGATTTGGTAATGGCTGGACTACTTCTATCGAAGGTATTTTTAGCAAAAACATCAATGAAATCTGGTACGAAAATGTGTATCTGCGTCCTTCTACACTAATGAGTGCAGGACCTGGCAGCCGAAATATCTTTAACCCTGCCGGTACAGCATCGTTTATACCTGTACGTCAGGGTAGCACAGTTAACCCCTATTCTACCGGTATCTTCTTGCTAAGCAATAATAAAAACCCTACAGGCTTTAGCTACAACTTTACATTTACTGTAGATAAAGCATGGAAAAATGGATTTGCATTTAACGCCAACTATGGTTATGGTAACTCTGTAGTAACCAACGAAGGAACGAGCAGCCAAAACAATAGCCAGTGGCGTTTTATGGAAACCGTAAATGGTCGTAACACAGTTGGCCGTTCTACTTCAGACTTTAACCTTGGCCACCGTATCAATGCTTACGTAGCTAAGAAATTTACCTATGCCAATAACCATTTGGCTACTACTGTATCTCTGGTTTACAATGGTCAAAGCGGTAACCCTTACAGCTTTGTTTACAGTCAAAGTATGGTGGGCGATAATGGCCGTGGTGAAACAAATGATCTTATTTATGTGCCAACAGCCAGTGAAATTTCTAGCGGCGCAATACAGTTAATTCAAGACATTGCCGGTGGTTATCCGTTATCAGTTGCCGATCAGGCATCAGCTTTGAATGCATACATTGATGCTGACAAATACTTGAGCAAACGTCGTGGTATGTTTGCAGAGCGTAATGGAGCAAGATTGCCTATGACACATATTCTGGATTTGAAAATACAACAAGACTTCACTGTTAAAGTGGGTAGCAAACGCTACAGCCTGCAGTTGAGCTACGATGTTTTCAATTTTACCAACATGATCAACAGAGATTGGGGTAAACAATACTTCCTGGGCAACGATAGCTATCAGTTGATCCGTTTCCGTGGTTACCAGAGCGTTACGCCTGGTGCTACCGGCTACCTTGTTCCACAGTACAGTTTCAGGGCTCAAACAAATACACCTTATGGTTTAAGCACAAGCACCATACCTAGCTATGCTGCCCGTTGGATAAGCC
>JAYUTQ010000478.1:0-2994 GCA_043755055.1 Chitinophagaceae bacterium
AAATACAGCTTTGGCGCCCCGGGCTTTTGCTTCTTTTTGTTTGCGATGCAAACTATTATTAACCCAATCGGATGCTTTTTTTGTACCGGTTATCAGCCAGGTGCTATCCGCGTTCATCGGTTCGCCGCTGGCAATCAGTACTATTTTTCCGCTAACATCTTTGCCTGCATAATCATCGTATGCACTGTCGCTAATGCCATAGCCTACAAAAACCAGTTCTTTGGCTTTTACTTTTTGGCTAAAAGAAGCATTGGTTTGCATAATAAACCTGCTGCCACCAGTGTATGTAAGGTCACCCATTTTTAGAGTTTCAGTGGTCATGGAATCTTTAAAAACCTTGTAATACTGCAGGTATTTTTTTGCTTTTCTAAATTTCTTAAGCCCTGCTGCTTTAAACTGCGCAGCAATGTAAGCTGCAGCCTTTTCTTCGCCGGGAGTGCTCGTTTCACGGCCGGCAAGTTCGTCGCTTGTAAGCACTGTCAGGTATTCCCGTAGCTGGGCTTCGGTTATTTTTGAGGCAAATTCTGTGGCTGTTTTTGTTTGAGCCGTAACTGTGGCTGCCGTAAAAAGCAGAGCCGTAAAGAAGCTGTATTTCAGCATAGAATGTAGTTTGGTTAAATGGTAAAAAGATATCGTTTATAAATTATAAAAATCAAGGTCATTGCGAGGGTTCTTGCCCGAAGCAACCTCCAGAAGGCGTTATAGTTCCATTAAATTCAATCTTTCTCAAACCCTAGAGATTGCTTCGTCAGGCAAGAACCTTCCTCGCAAAGACGGTCACTTTTAGCAAGAACTCGGCTTCGGAATGACTGTTGTATTTAGAAAAAACCCCACTTCGCAAAGACTGGATTTTCTACTTACTCAAAAAATCTTCCACCAGTTTGGCTGCTTCTTTTTGAGCCCTTTCCAGCACATCGTTTACTATGGTAACATCAAAATTGTCTTTAAAGCTCATTTCGTAAGATGCTTTGCTGATGCGGGTTTGGAGGCTTTCTGCTGTTTCTGTACCACGGCTTTCGAGGCGCTTTTGCAGTTCATCCACCGAAGGTGCCTGTATAAAAATAGACAATGCATTTGTGGGAAACTGCTGTTGTACATGAATGGCGCCTTTCACGTCAATATCCAGAAGTGGGGTATTGCCATCGGCCCAAATACGTTGTATTTCGCTTTTAAGCGTACCGTAATATTTTCCTTCGTACACCATTTCCCATTCTACAAATGCTTCTTCATCTATTTTCTGGTTAAAATCGGCCACACTCATAAAGTGGTAATCTTTTCCATTTATTTCACCTGCTCTCTGCTGCCTTGTAGCGGCCGACACAGAAAAACGCAGCATTGGAAACTGCTGTAACAGGTAACGGGTAATAGAAGTTTTGCCGGCACCCGAAGGAGCCGTAATGATAATAACAGAGCCAGTATGCGTCATAATGCTATTAGGTTGGCAGGAAAGATAAAACCCCCTTCCGAAATGGATGGGGGTTTTTATTTGAATGGAAATGCCATTACAATAAAGATTAATCACGGCCGGCAAAACGGCTTAGCAAACGGAGGATTTCGAGGTACAACCAAACGATTGTAACCATCAAACCAAAGGCGCCATACCATTCCATATACTTTGGTGCCCCTTGAGCTGCACCCTGTTCTATCATATCAAAATCTATAATAAGATTAAGCGCTGCAATAGCTACAATAAAAAGGCTGATGCCAATACCTAACCAGGAACTGTCGTGCATAAAAGGTAATTGCACACCAAATAACCTGATTACCATTGTTATGAGGTAAAAAACAGCAATTCCTGCAGTAGCAGTAAAAATGATAGACTTAAATTTTTCTGTAGCCTTGATAATACCAAAACGATACAGAGCAAACATTGCCACGCAGGTACCTACGGTGAGCCCAACTGCATTGGTGATAATGTTAGGCATACTTTCTTCGAAAAGCAAAGCATACATAGCCGAAATGGCGCCAAGAAACAAGCCTTCTAATAATGCATAGGCAGGAGCCAGATAACCGGCCCACTCTTTTTTAAATACCATTACCAATGCAATAACCAAACCGCCAATTGCGCCTATCCACATGAGCGATTGTGCGTAAGGTGCATTATCGTAAAATGATTTCCATGCAAACATGGCACCGGCTACCAGCATAATGGTCATGAAGCCAAATTTATTCAGCGTACCACGTACCGTCATTGATTGGGTGGTGTCGGTATTAAAGGTTACGTTTTTAAAAGATTTCTCCGAAAGTGCGGGATTGCCCGATTTAAAAAGATTCATAGTTGTAAATTTTAAGCAAGATAATAATGAAATAGAAATTTTAAAGCCGTTTTTAAAATCTTCACAGAAGATTTAGGTAGAAGTAAGCTACGGCTTTGCATAAGGATGGTTGGTTACTACATCGAAACGGTAAAGCGGATTGTTTTTAAAACGATGAATAAGTTGTTGCAAACGGGTACTATCGGCCGGATCGGCAAACGTAAGGTCATGCATTAGTATTACACAATGGTTGGGGCAGCGGTTCTCTTTATCAGCATACAGGTTCTCAATATCTTTCTCCATCTGATCTACACTTTGTACCAGTTTAAGGCTGCGGTAGCGCCACTCTGCATCCCAGCCAAGCAGCACAAAACCACTGTCTTTAATATTGTTACATGCGGCCTTGTACCGCTCAAAAGTGGTTTGGCAAAATGTGGGTGTACGCCAAATATTGTTACCCGGTGTACGGGCTATATTATTGGTAAAATGCACCGTATCCCGGCAACGCTTAAAATCATTTTCCGAGCCCGGCACATCGGCATAAAACTGGTCGAAACGATTTTTATAGCCATGCGTAAAACTATGATTGCACAAAACCACGTTTGGCATAGAACGCAGCAGGGGCATCATTTTTTTAGAAACCGGCATATCTTTGACATGCATACCAATTAGAAAAAATGTAGCCGGCACCTGCTCTTGTTGCAAAATGCTAACTACGGTAGGGGTGCCTTTATTTGGC
>JAYUTQ010000479.1:0-2990 GCA_043755055.1 Chitinophagaceae bacterium
TGCATCACCATATTTCCCTTCCTCGAATTTTCCCGGAAAGTTTCTGGCCATCGTTATTCCTCTCTGTATTATTTGCGTAGGAGCCATGCCGGCAGGCACTTTGTTAGTGGCTTTAGTGTAAAAAATATCAGAAGTAAATTTGATCTTTTTAGTAAGGTTTACATCGCCATTTATACGCAGGTCGTATTTTGTAAATGAGTTATTTAAAACCAAACCTTGCTGATTAAGATAAGTACCCGAAGCAAGAAAAGATGCCTTGTCGCTACCGCCACTCATTATCAGGTTATGGTTTTGCATCAGGCCTGTATTCTGAAAAATAAGGTCTTGCCAATCGGTATTAAAAACGGTAAAGTTATTGGGGGCTGTATTTCTGTACAGATCGATAGTGGTTTGCGAATATGGTAAAATAGTAGAACCGGTGTTGGCCACCGCTTCATTATTCAATATCATGTTATCTACTGCCGATAAAGTTTGCGGCATGTTGGTAGGATCCTGAATACTTACAAATCCATTGTAGGCAAGCGATGTTTTTCCAGCCTGTCCTCTTTTGGTTTTTATTAAAATTACACCGTTGGTAGCACGTACGCCATATACAGCAGTGGAGGCGGCATCTTTAAGTATAGAAATATTATCGATAATGTTGGGGTCAATATCATTCAGGCTTACACCCTCTACCCCATCTACAATAATCAGTGGGGTACTGCTGTTGTTAATAGATCCTATTCCACGAATATTAATTTGTCCGCCATCTCCACCGGGCTGGCCACTGCCCTGCCGAACGGTTACCCCCGGAGCAAATCCCTGTAACGCCATGCTGGTAGATGCCACTGGCCGCGTTAGTAACTGTTCGCCTTTTAGTACAGAAACCGCACTGGTAAGGTTAGCTCTTTTTTGGGAACCATAACCTACCACCACTACATCCTGCAAGTCTTTAGCTAATTCTGTAAGGGATATGTTAAGGGTTGTTGTTCTTGCAATAACTTCTAGTGTAGCAAAGCCTGCACTACTAATAATTAAGGTTTGTCCTTCGTTTACATTGATGGTAAAATCGCCTGTGGCGGAGGCCAGCGTACTACGTTTGGTGCCTTTTACTTGTACTGTTGCCGCCTCTATTGGGTTTCCGGTTTTAGCGTCGGTTACTTTTCCGGTAACCTGCCTTTGCTGCGCCATTAATAACTGCCCGGTACCAAACAATAATAACAGCAGTAGTTGTAGTTTTCTCATATCGCTTTTTGTTTAGAATGATTTGATTTATAAAAAATCACCTTTATGATTTACAGGTTTTATTTTAAAAGGATCGATGGTATTATCAAGCAAAACAGCCAGTTCGGCTCTGGTAATAGTTCGGTTTGTATCAAAATCGTGCAAACCCCATATTGTCCATTTGGCTCTTACTTCCCGGGTAAATTGTTGTAGATTTTTATTACTAAAACGCATTAGCTTTTGCTTACCTGTATTAAAAATGGTACTGACGGCGTTGGCAACCGTTAGTTGTTTTTTTGTTGTAATTGTGGCTTTGCCAAAGGCTTTAAAATCTGCTTCAAATTGCGTTGCATCCACCGCAGCGTCAGGATAGAACCATGTTTGGTTGGCCCATTTGTAAGGGATGCCGGTTCCTTTTAAAATGCCGGTAGCACCCATTTTTTGTATGGCTATAAAATGTGGATGTTCAATGCCTGCATCTCTGTATGGCATAATAAGTGCCTGGGCGTTTATAAGTACCTGTTGCAATTGTCTTACAGGAATCTGCCTTGCCTGGCATTTATTTTTTACTGCAAGTGCAGCCAATGCCCCTGCTGCCTGACCGGTAATGAGTATACATGGCTGCAGGCGGGTGGTACCGTTTACTACATTGCTTACACTAATGCTTTTATCACATACCACAAGGCCATCTGTTTTGTTGGGTATAAGGCTGCCAAGCGGAATGTTAAAAGAAGGTATGGGAGCAAACTCCTGGTGCTGTGGGGCATTTGGGTTTTTCTTGTGGTGATGATCAATTGGATAGTCGCCTACTGCAATGCCGGTACGGTAATAATTTTGGTTAAAGGGTTTTGCAATATGATTGAGGGTTAATCTTGTAACACCTGTTAGCCGCCTGCTTTCCCGGTAATAAGGCATCAAGGCTAAATGGTCAGGAGTGTTAAATTCATCAGTTGCCAAACCAAGGTTTTTATAGCCCAGTTGGTGTTGTATAAAGTAGACAAATCGTAGGGTTTGTTGTTTTGCTTTTTCCAGTTCCATGGCCTTTTGTGCGGGTAATAGGCCTATAATGTTCAGGTAAATATCATTGCCATTGTTGGGCCAGTTAATCATGTATTTGCCATTTGGCAGTTTTGCATAATCCAGCATTTTTTGAGCGTCCACATCGGGTGCCTTACGGAATTTATTTTTGTAATATTCGGTACAGGCGCCATCAAATTCGTCGGGGGTATATTGTTCCGGCTCGGCAATGGTATTATTGGTGCCGGGTCCAAAATCTTTTAATATGGCCACATAAGTCAGGTCTTGTATTATGTCATTGGATTTGTCTATACCAACATACTCACCTGTTTCCGCACTGCTTTCCATACCAAGGCTAAAGGGTACTTTGGCCGATGCCAATACATCGCCTAGTTCTGTAGCTTCTATTATTTGTTTGGCATAAATAGTTAGGGTGGAATTGTTTTTTAAATCCTGAAAACGTGCTCCTTTAATTGCGTTCCCGTTTTTTATAACAGATACAAACCTCAGCTGATATTTAACCGTAAGATTTTTTTCGGCTGCCGCCATCGACTTAAAAATGCTATCTGCTACCCGGGGTTCAAAATGGGTATTGCTAATCCAGCCTGTGGCTACTTTAGATGGCCCGCCATATACTTTATAAATCGCATTTCTAAATTCGTTCCAAATGCCGGATGGTAAATTGTGGTTGCCATCGGTAGCACTTACGCCTGCAGCCGAAAGCATTCCACCTAACCATGTTGTTTCTTCGGTTATAATGGTGTTTACAC
>JAYUTQ010000480.1:0-2990 GCA_043755055.1 Chitinophagaceae bacterium
CCTGCTCAAAATGCCATTCAAAGTTTTTACACTCACAGATGCTTTAAAAGTGCCATCGGTAAATTGTTGTTGGTTTTGCAACAGCCAATCAGCATGAAACGATTGGTTTTCTATATGCCGGATACTGTTGGATAAGGTTGAAATTTCAGGTGCTATTTTATTAAGTATAGTGTAGGTAGGCGTTGTTTTTTTACTGATATAACCAGTTATTAAAAAGAAAACCAATAGCGATAAATTGAACCATTTGGTTTCAATATAATCACCGGCATACAATACAGTAATTGTTATCATAATAGCCGGGCCAATAAATCGGATGGCTTGCCAAATGGCACTCGCAAAAAAGCGATCCTCTGTTTGCAACCAGGCTTTTATTTTCTGTTGCGTAGTAATGGTAACCGGCTCTGCATGGCCATGAGCCTGCAATTGCTGCCGCCATTTGTACTGTGGCTGTAGTTCTTTAGCGGCTTCCTGCCTTTGTAAAATGGTGTCTGTTTCTGCAGCTTGTAGCAGCCAGCTGGCCAAAGTGGCACCACCTTGTTCCGAAGCCGTTCTGTTTATAAACTGGTACAACGAAGCCCTGCCGAAAATATCAAGATCGTTTGCATAAGGGTGTAGTGATGTTAAAAAATCACTACCATTTGGCAGTTCGAAATATTGGCCTTTTGCTGTTTTAATTTCCTGTTCATTAATGGCTAACAGGCGATTACAATTATCTATTTCTTTGCCGGTATTAATAGCAATAACTACCAATCTGAAAAACGCTGCCATACAAATTACTGCAAGGCTAATGGCAAGGCCTATACTGCTGTTTTTTGTAAAATATACAGCTGCAATGGCTATAACAATAGCAGCAAGCCTGCCCCACGAAACGAGGGATTTTTGGTTAATCAAAACGGTACGTTCTGCCGTTAGCTTCTCAATACGGCTATTATAAATTTCGCTGGGATTTGTATGGTTCATTTCGTGGTGAAAATATAGAAAATGAGCTTATAGATTGGATAGAACCAAGGCTGTGTTATCTTTTTAACCCATCTTCGTACAAATACACAGCGTATGGAAGAAACAATTTATCAGGGCGTCATCACTTTCATTAATTATGA
Organism: Chitinophagaceae bacterium; assembly: GCA_043755055.1. Classification (GTDB taxonomy): domain Bacteria; phylum Bacteroidota; class Bacteroidia; order Chitinophagales; family Chitinophagaceae; genus JAZKFT01. Next base: position 1,101 of record JAYUTQ010000480.1, read on the forward strand.
AAAACAATACGCCACAATCGATTATAAATCGGAAGGCAAAAAAAAGACCATCACCTGTAAAATAGGTGCTCTGGAACAATTAAAATCAGATGCCAATAAACAAGCCAAAAAGCTCCACCATTTTAGGGTAGGCGATGAGGTGAATTTTGAAATTAAATTGACCGACCGTGGCGATAGAATGACAGCTTATAATGTTAGATTTCTTTACAACACAGCACTGGAACTGCTGCTAAACAAAGCACAGGTAGAAAACCGTTTTCTTGGTTTTTTAAAAATGGCAGATGATCAGTTTTTTGTAAAGGAATTGGATAGTTATATTTTTTTTCCGGTTGTATTAAGCAAGTGGGAAAAAGAGCCCGACGAAAAGGTTTTTAACGAAGCGGTGGATTTTCGATTGATCAATCTGGACAAACCTAAAAACCTCTCTGCCGAATTATTTGTACACGAATACATAGCTGAGTACAAGAGTGCGTTGCATTATTACAAAAATAAAATACCGGTAGCCGCCACCGTTTACAAAGTGTCGCCTTTTGCGGCATATGTAAATGTGGTAGGCACCAAAGTACAGGCAAAAATAGACCTGCCCACCGATGGAACCGTTATTGAAGAAGGTTCTGTAATAAAGATAATGATTACCTATTTGAGTAATAAAAGGATTGTGGTGGAAAGGGTGTGATAGAATTTAATAACCGTTAGTCTAATTAAAATAGGCCATGCTTAATAGTTAGTCACTTCCTTCCCAATTTTGAAAAACAAATACCCACTCAACAAAACAATCACAACCTCAAACAAGAGTAACGCATTTACAATGCCATAGGCATCACTCAGGTAGCCGAGGAAAATGGCAGGTAAGCCAAAGCCGATATAACCAAAAAACATAAAGCCGGAAACGGCCCTTGCCCGGTGTTCGCCTCCGGCATGGGTTATTAAAGTCATGCCGCTCATAAAAGTAAAACCGTAGGCGGCAAGGCCCAAAAAGGTAGTGCCAATTAATATTACTGGTAGCATTTCCAAATAGCAGCCAAGTATCACAATGGCAAAGCCAAACGGTATCATTATATAACCCACTTTAATCGCTTTTATCGGATCCATTTTGCGGATAAGTGGCTGTATAAAAGCCCCCGTCCAGTTTATGAGTACGATACAAAAACCTGCATAGGCCGTAAGTCCCAATTTGGATAGTTGAGAAGGAATAATAGCGATGATAATCCCTGTGCTAGCCCAGCAAATAGCAATGGCCATATTTACCGGAAACATACCCTTTGGGAAAAAGGGCAGCCGAACTATATTGCCGCCTTTTGGCGGTAGGCCAGGCAACGAAAACATCAGCACAAGGCCAATAATAGTGAACAGCAGCAAGGCATAATAAGTAATGGGTGTGGTGGTGAAATGTATCAACAAGGCAATTGTGGTAGCCAATGCCCCACCGCTAAAACCAATGGAAGTGGCGAAAGATGCTTTATTGGCCGCAAGGCTTACGGCATTGGGTTTACTTTGCAATACCTCCGCCAAATAAGCTGTGCCGGTACCCATGCTAAGCCCCAGAGCTACGCCTTGTAATACCCTTGCTGCTATTAAAGCATACACATTGGCGAAAATGGTAATGGCCAAAGTGGCCAAAAATGAAAACACCACACTTACTATCAGCACGGGCTTGCGGCCAACCCTGTCGCTGATGCCGCCCAAAAAAATATAACAAGGAAGCATTCCTGTGATATAAGCAGCTAAAACCAATGCCGTTTGCCCATTGCCAAAACCGGCTTCCCTGGCATACACCCGAAACAATGGCATCGAGATATTCACCGCCAGTGTTACCAACAGCAGGCTAAAAGAAATGATGCGTTCGGGTGGGAAAAGGCATTTCATTTCGTAAATGTAGGAACACGCCTC
>JAYUTQ010000481.1:0-6728 GCA_043755055.1 Chitinophagaceae bacterium
TCCGTTATCTATTGCAGCTTCTATTTCATTTTTTGTACTTGCTTCGTTATAGCCATTAATGCGGCAAATAATATTGCCGGTTACTGCTTTACGCATGGTATTAAGGTCGGCAGCCGACTGGTCATTTATCTGAGTAAAAAATCCTTTTTGCCTTTCATATTTACCCTTGTTTTCCCAATCTGTAATAATAGCATCCACGCCTGCATCCATGCACTCTTTTGCAATTGCAGTATCGGTGGTAAACAATAAAAGTTCGAAATGCTTATGCGGTATATTGGTCATTTTTTTGCTATTAGGATGCAACTTGTTCCAAAAGGAATGCTGATATTTTTTTTAATCAAAAATATTTCCCAGGCTAGTAGCCATTTTACCACCCTGCCTTTAATACTTTGCCTGCTTACATGTTCCGAGGCCCTTCTTTTTGTTTCATCTTTTTTAAACCCTAACTTTTGTGGCAATACCCTAAAAAAAAATAACGGCAACCAAAGCAGCGAAAAAAAATAAGAATGATGCAACACCGTGTACCCCGCCGCTTCTACTTTTAACTTCAAATCTGCAATACTATACCTCCTGTAATGGCCTAGCTTGCTATCCGTACCCGACCACAATGTATTACTTGCAGGCACTGTGAGGATTATAAAACTACCTGCAGCCTGTTTACTAAATAACTGTTTTAGAACTGCCTTGTCGTCCTCCAAATGTTCCAGCACATCAAACATGCCTGCATTGCTAATGATACTGTCAAGCGCTTCCAGTTTTTTATGCATTACTTTTTTTACACCTCTATGCAATGCCCTTTCCACACCTTCTAAATAGGGCTCTACCAACACTACATCTTTACCTGCATCCTGCAAATATTTTGCTACAACTCCGTTACCTCCTCCAATATCAAAAAATGGTTTTTCGTCCTTTATATATTTCTGAAACAAAGAAAATATTGCTTCATTTCTATGCTGGTACCAAAAAGAAATTTCATCAATCTGTGCAGTAGCCACATGGCCATTTACCGGGTATGATACCAGCATTTCCTCCATTGCTATAATGGTTTTTCGGCGGCAAATAACTGAAATGCCATAATACCTTGCAATGGCCTTATTTTACTCAAACCATTGTCTATTTTTTTACCAATAGCAATGTTATAGATAGCCGGTGGAAAAAAACCAAACCGGCGTAACCTTGGTTTTATAAAACCGGAGAAACCCATAGCATTGTAAATCTTATTACGGGTCATATCCAGCAGCCCTTTTTCCCCTTTGTAGCTCATGCCTTTGGTAAATAATATCTGCATGTGAAACAAGGGATTGTATGGATTGGGCTCTAAAAATATAAGTTTGCCCCCTGGCTTTAACAACCGGAACATGGATTGAAAACTAGCATGTAATACATGCAGGTGGTGGAGCGTCATGTAGCCAATTACAAAATCGAATTGTTCATTCAGTTCTTCCGGAGCTTCCAGTATATCGGCTGCATGTAATTTTACGTTAAAGCGGTTATCGTTGTATCGCAGAAACTGTTGCAACAAAAAAGGCGACAAATCCAGCCCTTCTACCTTATAGCCTTTGGCCAGCATATCCATGGTGTATTTGCCCATACCACAACCCACATCCAATACCCGGTGGTGCTTTTCTATGCCTGCAAATTGAATTAGTTCGTTGGCATGCCTGCTTACATAATCACTGTATACCGGCACCATAGTACGTTTTATCTTCTTTCCAAAATAATGGAGTTGTACGTTGTTATAGTAAGTAATCGGGGATTTGATAATACTGGACATATTTCTTTCAAATGGACTTGGAATGCACTAAAATAGGGTATTCATTTTATCTGATACAGCCCTAGCTTGTAATATTTATTTTCAAAGGTTTTTAAAAGGGTAAGGCCGGCTGCTTGCGGAGCGTTAATTGTTACCGATGAAATTAAAAACCGCCCTCCCAAGGCTTTAAAGGCTTCCATATCCCAATGGATACTATCTATTTGTGCCGGGTGCAATTTATCTACAGGTTCGGCTTTAATTATCTTGTACAAATCTTTTGTGTTGAGGTAACACTCGTGGCCCCAGTTTTGAAAACCATATTGCACAGCTCCCTGCTTTAGATTAATTAAAGCAAGTTCAGTTGTAATAATTTTTTTAAACCCATGCTTGTATATTATTGGGTAATTGGTGCAAATACCATCGATGGTAAACAGGCCATTATACTGAGCTGCAGCAGGGTTAATGCCAAGGCTACCTACTTTATAAGTATTTAGTGGCAGGGCAATTGCAGCCTTAATAGAATCAAATAAATCTGTAGAGTAATAGCCGGTAAATGATCTGGACCTGTTGTTAAAAGTACCACCTAAAATATTTTGCCAGGCGGCATTTACCCAAAACAAAATTACCAGTTGAGCTATACATAGTAAGATTAGCAATCTTCTTCCTTTGGCACCAAACAGAATTACCAAAGCAAAGCCCCATGCCAGATACCAAAATAGTGATACAAAAATAAATGGCCTTTCAAGGCTATAAATTCTCAAAAAATAGTGCTGGTTTCGAAACGCATTTATTGCCGGAATTTTTATTACCGTAATGAATACACAAAGCAATAATACAGCACCTACCAATGCATACAACCAACCTTTATAGCGATGTTTTCTGCAGATGGCATAACCTAACGCCAACAGGCTACAAATGATAACAATGTATAAAGTATTATCAGCCAAAAATTTTTCCCTTACACTATTTATTACAAACCGAAAACTGTTTTTGGATGCAAAGTGCAAAGTTTCGGTACGGTGAGAAACAAATGATTGCTTACCTAAAAGATTTTTAAGCAAATCGAATCGTAAAGCAATAAAAACAATAAACATCATCGCATTGGCCAACCATAGTTGGGCGTAAATTTTTTTATGCCGCCACATTAAAATAACGCAGGCACATCCCCATACGGTAAGTACATAAAAACCAACTGATTGAAGGTTGGATGCAAATGGATATAGGACTAACGCAACCCAATGTAAAGCGTTTGCCTGGCGGTTGTAAATTTTAAGAAACACAAAAGCCAATAGCGGAATAGCGGCAATACCTAAACTAAATGCCTGTAAAAAGTATTGCAATCCAAAACCTAATGCCACCGTAATAGCTATAACATTGTTATGTTTTGAAATGTAGTTTTTACAAAGCGAATACATACCAAAAACTGCAATAAAATGAATGATTGTAAGATGTGCCACCACTGCCCAATAAGCAGGAAAAAGTAGCATGAGGGTAAGAAAAAGTGATGGCCCGCCAATAAGCGAAAACTTTGGAACCCCTTCCATAAAGCCAGGAACAATGGTATTGGCATTGGCAAAAGCAAGGCCCCTGTCGGCTATGATTTTATTCCAGATAATGTAAGAATCTAAATTGTCGAGGAGTGGAAAATGAGCATCGGGCCCCAATACAAAGTATGGAGATAAAAATAGCAATGTGATTGCAGTAAGAATGAAATAAGGATTTTTAAAGAAGTATTTATTGGGCATAGTACGCTGCAATATAAATTAATTAGACAACCATGATAGCCCAACATAGGTTGTAAAAACGATTTTGGAAAAGTCAACACATTGCTAGGCTGGCTTTACAAACCCTTGCATTCTGCTCAAAAATTTATGGATATCGGTCATCGATTTTATGCGGTCCACTACAAGAATACCGTTTATACCCACCTGTTTTAGCCTGGCATTATTTACCTGCGTATTAATAAATTGCAGAATTTGATTGAAAGTGTTACTTTGGAAATAAGGCGACTCATGGTTGCTTACAAAGAAGCATTTCATAGTTTCATCTTTCAGTAATAGTTTCTCGAAACCCAGTTCCACAGCCAGTTTTCGGCAGCGTACTGTGGTAAATAAATCGTCAACCTGTTGTGGCATTTTACCAAATCGGTCAGTCATTTCGCCATGGAAGTATTGGAGGTCCTCTTCGGTATCATAATTATCAAGACGGGTGTATAGCACCAAACGTTCGGTAATATTTTCTACATACGAATCGGGTATCAGTATTTCCAGATCGGTGTCTATAGTGCAGTCGCTTACAAAATCTTCCTGCTGTGTAATTTCTTCCTTAAATACATCCCTGAATTTTTTCCGCTTCAGATCTTTAATGGCTTCGTCCAGTATTTTGTGGTACATCTCAAAACCAATTTCGGCTATAAAACCACTTTGCTCACCGCCAAGCATATTGCCTGCTCCACGAATATCAAGGTCTCTCATGGCTATCTGGAAACCACTGCCGAGGTCGCTGAATTGTTCTAAAGTATTGAGGCGTTTGCGGCTATCACTTGGCAATGTGCTGAGGCTTGGTGCTAATAAATAACAAAATGCTTTTTTATTACTACGCCCAACACGGCCACGAAGCTGATGCAAATCGCTAAGGCCAAAATGGTGGGCATTATTAATAATTATGGTATTTACGTTTGGTATGTCCACGCCGCTTTCTACAATATTGGTACAAACAAGCACATCGTATTTGCGATCCATAAAGTCTAAAATCGTGTCTTCCAACTGGTCGCCTTCCATTTGGCCGTGGGCAAAGGCTACGCTTATATCCGGGCAAAGGCCACGGATAAGGCCAGCCATTTCTGGCAGACTCTGCACCCGGTTATGAATAAAAAACACTTGTCCGCCTCGTTCGGTTTCGTAATAAATAGCTTCCCGAATAAAGTCTTCGTTAAAAGTATGTGCCTCGGTCTGCACCGGCTGCCGATTAGGCGGCGGTGTGTTGATGATGCTTAAATCCCTGGCACCCATCAGGCTAAACTGTAGGGTACGTGGAATAGGTGTGGCAGTAAGTGTAAGGCAATCTACCGTGGTTCGTAGCGCCTTTAATTTTTCTTTTGCTGCTACGCCGAATTTTTGTTCTTCATCAATAATCATGATGCCGAGGTCTTTAAACTTTACGTCCTTACTTAGTATGGCATGGGTGCCAATAATGATGTCTATTTTGCCTTCGGCCAGTTTCAGCAAGGTTTCCTTCTTCTCCTTGGCACTTTTAAAACGATTGATAAAATCAACTTTTACCGGAAAATCTTTAAGCCTGTCTTCAAAAGTTTTATAGTGCTGATACGCTAAAATAGTAGTAGGAACCAATACAGCTGCCTGCTTACTATCGCAGCAGGTTTTAAATGCAGCACGGATGGCAATTTCAGTTTTACCAAAGCCCACATCGCCGCACACAAGGCGGTCCATGGGGCTGTCTTTTTCCATATCGTTTTTTACATCGATGGTGGCTTTGGCCTGATCCGGCGTGTCTTCATAAATAAAACTAGCCTCCAGTTCCGTTTGCATATAATTATCCGGAGCATGCTGAAACCCTTTCTGCGCCTTACGTTCAGCGTACAGCTTTATCAGGTCTTCTGCAATATCTTTTATTTGCCGGGTGGTTTTTTCTTTCAGTTTGGCCCACACATCGCTACCCAATTTATTCATCTTGGGCACATTGCCTTCTTTACCGGTAAACTTGGAGATTTTATGTAATGAAGAAATATTTACATATAAGAGGTCGTTGTCTTTGTAGCGTAAACGAACCGCTTCCTGCATTCTTCCATTCACATCAATTTTTTGCAGGCCACTATAAATACCCACGCCATGATCGATATGCGTTACATAATCTCCGGGCTGTAATTCACGAAGTGTTTTTAAAGTAAGGGCTTTGTTTTTACTAAAAGCCTGCTTCACTTTATACTTATGGTACCGCTGAAAAATCTGATGATCAGTATAGCAAACTACTTTTAAATCTTCCTCAATAAAGCCTTCGTGAATGGCTATGGGCACCGGCACAAAATTAATTTCGGTGTTAAGGTCTTTAAAAATGGTGTAGAGCCTTTCAAGCTGTTTGGCCTGTTCGGCAAAAATATAAATAGCGAAATTTTGCTTCTCCCAATTTTTGAGATCGGCTATTAATAAATTAAAATTTCTATTAAAGGATGGTTGCGGTTTGGTATTAAAAGGCACAATGCTTTTCTCACCGCTGTCCGCCGGCAATTCACCATCAGCATTAGCAAAATGTACAGTGTGCCTGTTAAAAATAAGCGGCTCCATTTCGGCAGCCTTTACAAAATCTTCCCAGCCCACATGCTTCTTTTCCATCAGGTCGTCATCGTCTGTAGTGGCAGGCTTATCGTCGGCATGGTAGGCCAAAAAGAGTTCCAGGTTTTCTTCTTCCTGTTCCATTCTTTCCTTAATAAAATTCCAGTCGCTGCACCACACTGCGGTATTTTCGGGTAAAAATTCTAATATAGAAATCTTTTCGCCGCTTTCAAATTGCGTATCTACATTGGGGATGATACTTACCTGTAAAAGCCTTCTTTCGCTCAACTGTGTTTCGGGGTCGAAGATGCGGATGCTGTCCACTTCGTTGCCAAACAATTCAATGCGGTAGGGCTTTTCGTTGCCAAAAGAATAAATATCGAGGATGCCGCCACGTAAGGCAAACTGACCCGGCTCGTACACAAAATCGGTACGGTCGAAACCCAGCATTACGAAGAGTTCCATTACGCCGTTAAGGTCTAAAACCTCTGCCTGTTTAATGGAAATAATATTGGAAGCCAGTTGCTTTGCCAACACAACTTTTTCGAACAAAGCTTCGGGATATGTAATGATTATATTCCGTTCGCCACCAACAGAAAGCTTGGTTAATGCCTCTGTACGAAGCATTACATGGCTGCTATTAAGTAGCTTAAAATTTTTCTTGGTTTTAAAAGAAGAAGGAAAGT
>JAYUTQ010000482.1:0-2986 GCA_043755055.1 Chitinophagaceae bacterium
ACTACCGGGTATCCATATCGTTCCACTATTTTACCATCTTTAAATTCCAGTTCATCAAGGCTTGTTTCGGTGGGGTGCTCGTACAGGTATTTTACTTTATCTATAAATTGCTTGGGGTTTACTAACTGAGTCATGGCAAAAGCAACTGCTGCTTCATCGTCGTTTGCTTGTACAATATGGGCTGGCATATTCCATATTTCTACAAAACGCTGGTTAAATGAAAGCATTTTACCTTTTGCATCCACCAGTAGGATGCCATCCACACTAGCTTCGTTGTGGGCTTCTAATAATGTAGTGCGATAGGCTAATTTTTCTTCGGCCTGCCGCTGTTCTGTAATGTCGGTATGTACCCCCACCCATTGCTCTATAGCACCATTTTCATCAAAAGCTGGTACTGCTTTTACTGAAAAGAACCTCCATTCACCATCTTTGGTTTTAACCCTATGTGTAACCTCAAATGTAGTACGTTCAGTTACTGCTTTTTTCCAGGCATCAAGTGTGGGTTGGGCATCGTCCGGGTGTACTGCATTGGCCCATCCGTAACCCTGATATGCTTCAAAAGGTTGCCCGGTTAAATTGGCCCATCCGGCCTGTACGCCCATCATTTCGCCGTTTGCATTATTTGTCCAGATAATGCCTTCTACAGCAAGGATGGCTGCTTCAAATTTTTTCTCACTTTGCTCAATTTTTTTTCGGGTTATTACAGCTTCAGTTACATCCTGCATCATTGCCATTACCCCAATAATATTTTCATCACTATCATGGTAAGGTTGGCACACTATGTGCAAATAACCTTCAATAAGTTTGCCGTTCACATGCACAGCATACTGGCTATCAAAAAGCTGAAGCATTTCTCCGGTTTGCCGCACTTTTTCCAGCATGGGAAGATAGAAGGCTTGTGCATCCGGTACAACGCTGAATAAAGATTTACCCAAGAGGTCAATAGGTTTTAGATCTATGAGCCGTCCGTAAGCCTCATTCGCTATTTCCACTTTCATATCAGGGCCTGTGAGCACCACAATAGCTGCTGCTGCGTCTCGAACAAGAAATTTAAAACGGTTTTCACTTTCCTCCACTTTTTTTCGGGCTAACACCTGTTCTGTAATATCTACAGCTACAATTACTATAGAATCAAATTGTTCATTTGCATCTTTTAATGGAACGGCTGAGAACCTGAAATACAACTGCTTAAGTTTGTGATCGCTATTTTTATCGAATTTTACCGGATATTCAGCAATGGAAAACGGTTGGCCGGTTTGATAGATATTATCAAAAATATCAAATGTGCCGGTACCTGTTAATTCAGGAAAAATGGATTTACTTTTTTTGCCCACAAGCTGTGCCTCTGTGCGATTAACCATTTGTTGATATTCGTTATTTGCCAGCACGTACGTATGTTCCGGCCCGGTAATTACACCAATGGCGGCAGGTGCGTTAAAGAAAATGGCGTGTAGCAGTTTTTCATTTTTTTTGATTTTTTCGGCAGCCATTACTTTTTCCGTTGCCTCAGTTACTACTACTATCACACCCGAAATTTTGTCATCCTCTTTTAAGGGATAATAGATAAAATCAAAGTGAAATATTTCTTCTTTGCCGTACCGGTTAAGCGGCACAGGGATTTCGTTGCCGTGATAAGCTGTATCGGTATTTACGACGTTATCCAGTAATGGGCGAACGGTTTGTTCCACCTCTGGTAATGTATCAAACAAAGGTTTACCTACAAATTCCGATTCTTTTTTATTAACCAGTTTCAAGTAGGCATCATTTGCCATCTCTACAATATAATCAGCGCCTCTTAAAATAGTAATAGCTACCGGAGCCTGTTTCATGATATTAAGAACCCGCTCATTGCTTTCTTTTAATAGTAACGCTGCCCTTTTTTTGTAGGTGGTTTCAATAACGGTAACCAACACTCCGCCCACTTCACCATCGTCTTTTCTAATGGGGCTGTAAGAAAAATCAAAATAACACTCCTCTAAAAATCCATTTCTGTTTAGGGGCAACATAAAATCAGGAAAGCCTACTCCTTTTCCTTTCATTACATCATCGAACATGGATTCAATTATGTGCCAGATTTCTGAAAATGTTTCCCGGGTGCTTATACCTAAAGCTTGTGGATGCTTGGTCGTTCCTAGTATGGGGCGGTATCCGTCGTTATAAAGTTGCGTATAATCGTGGCCCCATGCTATGTACATGCCAAAGGGGTTCTCCATCATTACCGCCACCATTGTACAAAGGCTCTGTGGCCAACACGAAGGGTCGCCTAAGGATGTTTTACTCCAGTCTTTTGCCCTAATTAATTGACCCATTTCACCTCCGCCCCTCAAAAAATAATAATCTTTATTTACATTGTCCATTTTCATTATCAATTACTGGTTATGCATGGATATAGATAATACTGATTAGCAAAAAGGGAATTTAAATTTATGAACAGCATTAAAAATATTACCAAAATCCGTTGTTATTAATACCATCAATGTGTATTTACAAATCTCTACACCTTTTTCAGACCCGAAAATTTAACGATATTTAATAGCATACTTCCCCAATACAAAAAACGCCCCAGTTACCTGAGGCGTTGGGTGATTCGGATTGGATTCGAACCAATGGCCCTCATCTTAGAAGGATGACGCTCTATCCAGCTGAGCTACCGAACCATCTTGCGGCTGCAAAAAAACAGAAAAAGAAGTTCTTAACCAACCTAATTATTTTAGCAAAGCTAAATTGGGTTGCTTATTTTTGAAACGTGTATGCAATTGTAGATATAGAAACCACCGGAGGCCATGCCGCACAGCATGGTATTACAGAGATTTGTATCATCCTGCACAATGGCTACGAGGTAGAAGGGCAGTACCAAACCCTCATTAATCCACAGCAATCCATACCTAGATTTATTACCGCACTTACAGGTATTACCGAGTATATGGTGGCCGATGCACCGCTGTTTGCCGATGTGGCCGATACAATATACAACCTGCTAAAGGGC
>JAYUTQ010000483.1:0-6716 GCA_043755055.1 Chitinophagaceae bacterium
TTAATGGCGGCCGAAGCCTTTAACAGAGGTACTGCGCCAAACGATACTAAAGCTCAGGGATATTTAAACCGTGTTCGCCAACGTGCTTTTGGAAATAACCTCAATAATATTACGCTTACCGGAACTGCTTTAAGACAAGCCATCTGGGACGAAAGAAGGCTGGAATTAGCCATGGAAGGAGACCGCTTTTTTGATCTGGTTAGAACAGGACAGGCGGCTTCAAAAATCACAGGATTTACGGTAGGTAAACATGAAGTTTTTCCTATACCACAAACCGAAATTCAAATTTCAGGCTTAACGCAAAACCCGGGTTATTAATCATTAATTAATAAAATTATTTATTATGAAAGCATTAAAATATTTATACGGCAGCACCCTTTTGCTACTCGTACTAATGGGCTGTAAAAAAGAAGTTTATGATGACATAGCCTTTGTAGAAGCTGGCGCAGCACCGGTTAAATTAAGTGCTGTTTACGAAATTACCCAAGATAACTCCGGCCTTGTAACCATTACCCCAAACGGTACCGAAGCGGTAACCTACGATGTTTATTTTGGTGATGCCACTACTGCACCTGCAAAGGTAGCAGCCGGTAAAAGCGTTCAGCATACTTATGCAGAAGGCGTTTACAATGTTAAGCTGGTTGGGTATTCGGTTAATGGTAAAAAATCTGAGGCCACACAGCCACTTACAGTTTCTTTTAAAGCTCCTGAAAATTTAGATTTTACCATTACAAAAGATCCAAACAATAATTATAAAATAACGGTGGCCGCTACAGCTTTGTACGAAACCAACTTTAGGGTGTTTTTTGGTGATGTATCTAATGAAGTGGGTACCGTATTTATAGAAGGAGGATCTGTTAGCCGCACTTATGCAGCAGTAGGAACTTATCAGGTAAAAGTGATAGCCTATAGCGGCGGTGCAGCTACTTCACAATTAATAAAGCCGGTAACTATAGTCGATCCTGTATTGCTACCACTTACGTTCGAGTCGCCTACCGTAGATTATTCATTTATTGGTTTTGGTGGCGGTGCTGTAACAGTAATTAATAATCCTCAATCATCTGGTATTAATACTACTGCTAAAGTAGCAAGAATGGTAAAAAATGCTCCTGAGCCTTGGGCAGGTGCAGTTATCACCTTGGGTGCACCTATCGACTTTTCGGCCAATAAAGTTTTCAGGATGAAGGTTTATTCACCAAGAGTAGGTGCTAAAGTTTTACTGAAAGTTGAAAATTTAACCAACGGGGGTACATTTTTTGAAAGAGAAGTATCCACAACCGTTGCCAATGCTTGGGAAGACTTAGTGTTTGACTATAGCCTTGTGAATACAGCAAACAGTTACCAGAAAGTAGTGCTGATTTTTGATAATGGCACGCCCGGTAATGGCACAGCCAATTATACGTTCCTTTTCGATGATATAAGACAAACCAATCAGCTTCCGGTTAGCTTACTTACACTGCCAATAACTTTTGATGATCTGGCTGTAAACTATTCGGTAATAGACTTTGGTAGCAACATAAGTGCAGATGCAGTGGACCCCACCAATGCCGCCAATAAAGTTAAAAGAACCACTAAGCCAAACGGTGCCGAAACCTGGGCTGGTACTACAATGGGTGCTGGATTTGCTACCCCAATTCCCTTTACTGCATCTGCTACACAAATGAGTGTAAGGGTGTACTCACCTGCTGCAGGTATACCGGTAAGGTTAAAAGTAGAGGATCGTACTAATAATACCCGTTCGGTAGAAACACAAAAGAATACCACAGTAGCAAATGCATGGGAAACCATTGTTTTTGATTTTGCCAATCAGGCAACGGGAACGGCTGCCATGAATCTTACCTACACCTATAATATGGCTTCCATATTTTTCAACTTTGGTACTGCAGGCGACGGAAAAGTATTCTTATGGGATGATGTCAGATTTCTTACCTCAAATGTTGCGGGTATAGCACTGCCACTCGATTTTGAATCATCTACACTGGTTTACTCATTTACTAACTTTAATGGTGGTGGCACCACGGTAATTAACAATCCTCAGTCTAATGGAATAAATACAAGCACCAAGGTTGCAAGAATGGTGAAAAGTGCCGGTGAGCCATGGGGTGGAAGCTGGATACAATTGGATGCTCCGATCAATTTTTCGGGCTCCAAAATATTTAAGATGAAAGTGTATTCCCCAAGGGTAGGCGCCAAAGTGTTACTAAAAGTAGAGAATGCCGCAAACGGTGCTTTGAGTTTTGAGAAAGAAGTACAGACTACCATAGCCAATGCATGGCAGGAGTTAAGTTTTGATTTTTCTGCTATTAATACAGCCAACACTTACCAGAAAGTAGTATTGATATTTGATCTCGGTACTATGGGCGACGGTAGTGCCAATTTTACATGGCTATTCGACGACATTAAACTTTAATAACCTAATAAATTAATTTAAGATGAAACAAATCATAAAATCATTGGCCCTAGCCTTTTTTGTGGTTGCTATTGGGGTTTCAGGTTGTAAAAAAACTGATTATTCTTTTGGCGAATTAAAAGCCCCCACTGACCTTACCCTTACTGCTGTGGTAGCAGGTGTAGATGCTACAAACCCCAACGGTAACGGTACAGGAAATGTTACCATTACTGTTACCGCAAAAAATGCCCTTTCTTACAATATAGATTTTGGCGATGGTACTACAAGGGTAGTACCATCAGGGGTAATCACATACAAATACGCTAACCCCGGAACGTTTAACTACACAATTACTGTAAATGCCGTAGGTACAGGTGGTTCTTTATCTACCATCAGTAAAAAAGCTTCAGTTTTTGTGGCTTTCACCATACCGCCTGCAATAGTAACTGCCTTAACTAACGGTACATCAAGGGTTTGGATTACAGATAAAGCAGCCCCCGGCCACTTTGGAGTAGGAGCTGCTGATATGTTTTTCCCAAATTATTATGCCGCTGGGCCAAATTCCCGTGAGGCATGTGCTTACGATGATGAGATTACTTTTTCAAGAGATGCCACAGGTAAAGTATTTATGGCTATTGACAATAAGGGGGCTTCATTTTCGATAGGTGCATCTACTGCTTTTTATGGTTTTGGTGGTGGCGATGGTTGTTTTAACATTCCTACAGGTGGTAACAAATTACTCGGTTTCTCAGATGCCACCTCTGCCTCTACACCTTCTATTTCTACCCGTATTCAATTTAGAGTGCCGGGCAACGGAATTATAAATTTTGGCACAGGCGGAACCACTTATGAAATTTTATCTTTTACTTCCAACACCATAGAACTACGTAATATTGGTTCCGATGGTAATTCATGGTATCAGAAACTTAGAGTAAAACCATAATTTTAAAATGAAAAACCTGAAATTATTTGCCATAGTATTAATGGTGTTGCTTGCAGCTTGTGGTAAAAAGAATTCAACTGGAGGTACTACTGCTACGCCACCAACCAACCTAACTGTTGCTGCTACAGTAAGCACAGATAATAGTGGCAATGTTTCATTTACAGCCTCAGCAACCAATGCTACTACTTACGACTATGATTTTGGTAATGGCGTTTTTCAAACGGTACTTACAGGCGTCGTTACGTACAAGTATCCATCATCGGGTACATATACTGTAAATGTGATTGCAAAAAGTGCCAGTGGACAAACTATTTCTAAGTCAATAATGGTTACTGTAGTTGTTACAACGGGTTTGGTGTGGTCCGATGAATTTAACACACCCGGTGCACCTGATGCCTCTAAATGGGGTTATGATATAGGTGCTGGTGGCTGGGGTAATAATGAGTTGGAATACTATACCAATAGAACTACCAATGTAGAAGTGTCTGGTGGTACCCTAAAAATAAAGGCACTGAAAGAAGCATTTAGCGGTAGCCAGTACACATCTGCCAGGTTATTATCAAAAGATAAGTTTTCTTTTAAATATGGCAAAGTGGAAGTAAGAGCAAAACTTCCGGCTGGTGTTGGTACCTGGCCAGCTATCTGGATGCTGGGTAGTAACATTAGCACAGTAAGCTGGCCTGGCTGTGGCGAGGTAGATATTATGGAACATCTTGGAAGGGATTTGAATAAAATTTATGCCACCCTGCACCATCCAAATCATTCAGGTGCCAATGGCGACGGAGGTACTACCATTATCTCAAACGCAACTACCGAATTTCATAGGTATGGTTTAGATTGGTCGGCAGCTTCGCTGAAATTTTATGTGGATGATGTATTGTTTTATACTTTCCCCAATAGTGGTGGGTTGCCTTTTAATCAAAATTTCTTCCTTATTTTAAACGTGGCTATTGGCGGAAATTTTGCAGGCCCTGTAGACCCTGGCTTTACCAATGCCAATATGGAAATTGATTATGTAAGAGTTTATCAGTAAATCAATATTTTGTAATTATTTAAGTATCAAATAAAGGTGTTGTTGTTAATAAATAATACAGCAACACCTTTATTTTTATTGTAACACCACTATGAGAATCACCAATAAATATTTGATTGCTTTAAGCTTAATAGCCCTGCTTTTTTTTGTGTATAGTTGCGGCTCAACTAAAACCAAAGCAAGCATAAATGGTAAAAATGAAATTGCCGCAGCGCTAAACAAACGGGTAGATTCTGTTTTTAAATTAATGACGCTGGAAGAAAAAGTAGGGCAAATGAACCAGTACAATGGTTTTTGGGATGTAACGGGCCCTGTACCGGTTAATGGCAATGCCAAACAGAAATATGATCATTTAAAACGTGGTTTGGTAGGTTCTGTTTTAAATGTAAAAGGCGTAGAAAATGTGAGAAAGCTACAGGAGATTGTAGTAAAAGAAACAAGGCTGGGCATACCGCTCATTTTTGGGTTTGATGTAATACATGGCCAAAAAACATTATCGCCTATTCCACTTGGCGAAGCTGCAAGCTGGGATTTGGCAGCGATAGAAAAATCGGCTAGAGTGGCTGCCATAGAGGCTTCTGCCGTGGGTATCAACTGGACATTTGCGCCGATGGTGGATATTAGCAGGGATGCACGTTGGGGAAGGGTAATGGAAGGTGCAGGCGAAGACCCATACCTTGGTAGCAAAATTGGCGTAGCCAGAATACATGGTTTTCAGGGAGATGACCTGGCTGCTGTAAATACTATTGCAGCCACAGCAAAACACTTTGCAGCCTATGGTTTTGTAGAAAGTGGTAAGGATTATAACACAGTTGATATTAGTAGCTCCACATTGTATAATGTTGTTTTTCCGCCATTTAAAGCTGCAGTAGATAACAATGTAAAAACGGTAATGAATTCATTCAACGTGGTAAATGGTGTGCCGGCAACGGCAAACAAGTTTTTACAAAGAGATATACTAAAAGATAAATGGGGTTTCAATGGTTTTGTGGTTTCCGACTGGGGTTCTGGTGCTGAAATGATGGATCATGGTTTTGCAAAAGATCTAAAACAAGTTGCAGAGCTCTCTGTAAATGCAGGCAGCGACATGGATATGGAATCTTATGCTTATGTAACACATTTAAAAGAATTGGTAGAGTCTGGCAAAGTAGAGCTGAAAGTGATTGATGATGCGGTTAAAAGAATTCTACGTTTGAAGTTTGAGTTGGGCTTATTTGATGACCCTTACAGGTATTGTGATGTGGCCAGAGAAAAGGAATTCAGTACAAATCCTGCCCATACTGCCGCTGCATTAGATATGGCAAAAAAATCAATTGTATTACTAAAAAATGCAAATGGTGCGGGTAATAAGCCACTATTGCCATTAGATAAAGGCCAACAGGGCATTGCAGTAATTGGTTCTTTGGCTAACGATAAAAATAGTCCTTTAGGCAGTTGGCGGATTGGTGCAGACGACAGTACTGCCGTATCGGTTGTAGAAGGATTAACAAATGCAGGAATTGAACATCGCTATGCAAAAGGCGCCAATCTAAATATTGCTCCTGTAAACTTTATTACAGAAGTAAAAATTAATGAAACAGATATATCTGGATTCGCGGAAGCCATTCAGGTAGCTAAAAGTGCATCAGTAGTGATCATGGTTTTGGGCGAACATGGGTTTCAAAGTGGTGAGGCAAGAAGCAGGTCTAAATTGGATTTGCCTGGCGTACAACAGCAATTACTGGAAGAAGTGTACAAGGTGAATAAGAATATTATTTTGGTATTAATGAATGGCCGTCCATTAGCAATTCCATGGGCGGATGAAAATATTCCTGCCATTGTAGAAGCGTGGCAATTAGGTACAGAAACAGGTAATGCCATTACACAGGTTTTGTTTGGCGATTACAATCCTTCGGGTAAATTGCCCATGACTTTTCCAAGAAGTGTGGGGCAAGTGCCGATATACTATAACTATTTCAATACCGGCAGGCCCGGGCCTAAGCAGGAAGTCTTCTGGTCGCATTACAGCGACGAAAGTAACAAGCCATTATACCCTTTTGGTTATGGCTTAAGCTATACCAGTTTTGATTATTCCAACCTGCAAATTGATTCTACAAATCAGGCAGCTATTAAAGTTTCGGCAACCATTAAAAACACAGGAAAATTTGCCGGAGAAGAAGTGGTGCAGATGTATATACGGGATAAAATAGCCAGCAATGTGCGGCCGGTAAAGGAGTTAAAAGGTTTTGAAAAAATAAAACTCAACCCCGGTGAATCTAAAACTGTAACATTTTTACTTACCAATGCAGAGCTTGGTTTTTACACAAACACCGGAGAATTTATAGTAGAGCCTGGAGATTTTGATGTAATGA
>JAYUTQ010000484.1:0-6697 GCA_043755055.1 Chitinophagaceae bacterium
AGGTTGGCTTCTTTAAAAAACAGTTGTGGTATAGCCTGGCTCCATTTGCCATTAGCATCTTGTGTACGAACAAACAAATTGTGTAAGCCATTGCTTAAACCAGTAAGCGATGGTGTAAAAGCAGTACCAGTAAGGCTGGTAGCTGCTGATACGGGCACATTTGTAGCCAATCCAAAGCCGGGATCGGTATCTATAAAGTATTCCAGCTTTACCAAATTGGGTGTAGCAACTGCTAGGTTTGCTTCTCTATAAAATAACTGTGGTATGGTTTGGCTCCATTTATAATTACTATCCAGCACCCTTACAAACAAGGTATGCAGGCCGGTAGAAAGGCTACTGATGTTGGGAGTGATATTAAGATTGCTAACATCCTGCACCGGTGTTGGTATCAATACCTGGCTACCGTTGTTAAAGCCCGGATCGGTGTCGAAAAAATATTCTGCTTTGAATATTTTCTTTTGCCCACTGGCACCAAATAATACCGTGCAGCAAATGATAAGCATCAATATGCGGCGAAAAACATGGGTATGCATATTGTGAAGTTTAATAATGAGAAAAGTGAAATCCATGTTGGTCATTGTGTCATTGATTATTCTCAAGGTTGTCATCCTGCGCTTGTCGAAGGGCTTCATGTATATCTACATTACAGATTGATTAGAAGGGCTTCGAACAGGCTCAGCCTGACAACCTTCCTTCCGACCTCCTTTAATACACGACAATGGTTATTGGTTATTGCTTAATACCTTACAAGGAATGACAATCAAATGACCTACTGACCAAATGACCCAATGGCAATTGATTAGTTACTCTTAGCACTGATAGTAACACTCATAGTGCTGGCACCGGCAGGTATGGTAGCAACGTTCAATTGGTAAATGTTTGGGATATTGGCAATGCCACTTAAAGAGTAAGGAAAATCACCTGCAAAAGCACCCATATCTACACCGCTTTTACCAGCATTTTTAGCAGGGCTGCCTGGTTGCAGTTTGTATTGTCCATCGCTACTGGTACCACCTGCAAACAGCATATTAGCCGAAGTTTGTATGGTATTGTTTGTAGCATTTGTAGTGTTAAGAGATCCGGATGGCGTTTGAAACATGCCGGCAAAAGTGCCCATATTATACTCTATCACACAATTATTAAAAATATTTGGGTAACCCGCACCAGCAGTATTCCAACACATATTATTTACTACATAAAAGTTACTGAGTGCTCCTATAGATGTATAATAGCAGTACAGCACATTATTTTTAAGAATGCCAGAACTATTGCTATTTAAATTAATGGTTTGATAAGAAGTAGAAGTCAAAAGTATATTACCATAAATACCCACATTGGTATTAAGCCCTGTGCCGCCATTAGAACTGATGCAGTAATAAGTGTTGCCGTTGTTTACATAGTTATTGATGATCTGTATGTTATCAGTATTAGCAGCAGAACCGCTACCAATTTGTACATAACCAAATGTGCAATACGCCACTTTTACATTGTTAGCACCCGCAAGAATATAAGCTGCTTGTAAACCCAAAATTTGGGTACCTGCCGCAGCCGGATTAGTAATTGTTAACGCTTCTACACGGCTATAAAAGCTGGTCTGTACCTGCGTATTTGGGTTTTGGCTAAGAAAGTTACCCACCCCAATTACTGTAAGCCTTTTAGTAAATACACAGGCACCGTAGGTGGTGTTGCTTTGCTCAATATGTATAGTATCGCCGCTTAATACTTTAGCACTGTCATGTGCCTGCTGCAAAGTAACACCTTGCAAAAAATCTGTTTTAATAGTAGGGGTAATAGCACCGCCATTGTTATTGTTTAGCCTCCAGATTTTGGCACTTGCTGTAGCCGAAATAAGAAGCAATGCTGCAAAAGAAAAGATGAATTGTTTCATGGTTTTTAGTTTTTAATTGATTGGCCAAATATGAAACAGGTAAATTGTTAATGGCATACCCTGTGGACGGTATATTTTCAAAAGGTTCAAGCAACAAGGTTCAGGGTTCAAGACGATAGTTTTAAATAAAATCGATTGGTTGCTAAAACCTGGAACTTGAGTCTTGGTTCTTGAACCTTGAATCTTGAACCATTGGCCTCACCCTCTTATCCCTCTCCTACCGGAGAAGGACGGTGCTTTTGTACGTTTACCAAACATTGAATCTTCCACATTAGCAATAGTACAAAGCTGGGCTGCTACCAAAAAAAGCCAAGCTAGGCCTTGAACCTTGTGTCTTTGAACCTTGTGCCTTGAACCTTGAACCCTGAACCTTCGAAGCAGTTATCTTTGCGGCATCATGATGACAGTGGAAAAGAAATCGGTGGCGTTTCATACGCTGGGCTGCAAACTCAATTTTTCTGAGACTTCTACCCTTTCCAGACAAATGGAAAATGAAGGATTTTTAAAGAAAGATTTTGAGGATGTGGCCGATGTGTATGTGATAAACACCTGCAGCGTAACCGAAAATGCAGATAAAGAATGCCGCTATCTGGTAAGGCAAATACAACGCAAAAGCCCCGAAAGCCTTGTGGTGATTACCGGCTGTTATGCACAACTAAAACCAAAAGAAATAGCAGCAATTCCCGGCGTGGATCTTGTATTAGGTGCTGCCGAAAAATTTAATATTGGCCAGCATATAAAAGAACTTTCCAAAGGCGATTCGGCTAAAATAAGCAGTTGCGATATAGAGGAAGTAACCGGCTTTAACAGCAGTTGGAGCATTAACGACCGTACCCGAACTTTTTTAAAAGTGCAGGATGGTTGTGATTATAACTGTGCTTTTTGTACCATACCTATGGCCCGTGGCAAAAGCCGCAGCGATAATGTGGCCAACGTTTTAGCCAATGTAAAAAAACTGGCCGCTGATGGCGTAAAAGAAATTGTATTAACCGGTGTAAACCTTGGTGATTTTGGCAAAAGCCCCCACCTAACCTCCCCGGGTGGGGGAGGAAATGAGAGCCCCCACCTAGCCAACCCCAAAGGTGGAGGTATGAAAACGGAAGAAGATTTCTTCGACCTCGTTAAAGCTTTGGACGATGTGGAGGGAATTGAACGGTATCGCATCTCATCCATTGAACCCAATTTATTGACCAATGAGATTATTGAGTTTGTGGCAAAAAGCAAAAGATTTATGCCACATTTTCATATTCCGCTGCAGAGTGGTAGTAATAAAATACTGGCATCCATGCGCCGCAGGTACAAAAGAGAATTGTATGCCGAACGTGTGGCTTTAATTAAAAAACTGATGCCACATTGTGCCATTGGTGTAGATGTAATCGTGGGTTTTCCCGGGGAAACGGATGATGATTTTAAAGAGACTTTTGATTTTCTGCATAGCCTCGATGTGAGCTACCTGCATGTATTTACTTACAGTGAAAGAGACAATACCAAAGCCCTTGAAATTAAACCGGTAGTGCCAATTAATATCAGGCACCTACGCAACAAATCGCTGAGAAACTTGTCCTATATGAAAATGCAGTTTTTTACAAACGCACATTTAGGACAAACCAGAAAGGTACTGTTTGAAAAAAATAACAAAAGCGGAATGATGGAAGGCTATACCGACAACTATATAAAAATTACCGCCCCATATATTGAGGGAAGGGCAAACGAAATTGTAGATTGGATCGTATAGATGTTATGGATTAGGGTTTAGTTGATTTGTAATTAGTATTTATGAAAGAAGAAGTTTACCAGTTAGGGCCACATTTAAATAAGTATCAGGTGATTATTTCATTTGACATGGACGAGGAGTTTATGACCCTTGTTCCGCCACACCGTACCTATATTAATTACCTGATTAACAGAGGCGTAATAGATCATTACACTGTTAGCCTCGGAAGCCAGCGGAGCTGGATTGTTATCAATGCAGAAACAAAAAAACAGGCGGAAGACTTTATTAAAAAATCACCTCTTTTTAAATACTGGACGTACGAAATAGATGAACTGTATATCTACGATGGGCAAGGTTACAGAATGCCGTCGGTACAATTAAATTAATTACCTCGCAATTTATTACCAGCTACTTTTCGGTACACTTTTAGTTTGCTGTTAATATAATCTACCACATCTTCCTCATCCTGATGTTTGCGCAGCCAATCGTAATTGGGGCGATACAGATTTATAAACGCTACCAAACCTTCGTCCTTTAATCCGGTATATTGAGTTATTTTTTTTTCTCCAAATCGGTAATTGATATAGGCTTCCTCTTCCATCATTTCAAACAATTCCTTGGCCTTTCTTTTTTGCTTTTCACGTTTGCTATAACGGTCCAGGCTAAATGAGATTCCGAAGCCACTGCCCTCTACCGGCCCATCAATAGCTTTAAGGTTTGCCTTACTTAAAAGACCGGCGTGTTGCCGCCGCCGTTCCATGCTATCCAATTGGTACGATGAGTATTTACTATCTCCGGTTACGGTAACCATGGGCAAGATAGTACCCAACATTTTCATACTGATACTAATAGTATCATTAACCATTTCCGGCGTTACCCGAATGGTATCAAAATCGTAACCCGAAAAAGACGTTACCAGTAAATTACCGGTTTCGGCTACAATTGTAAACCGGCCACTGTAGCTGCTTACAACAGATTTACCCTTATTAAGATTGGTAACCGTAGCCAGCGAAATAATATTGCCGCTACCAAGGTCTCTTGTTCGGCCATGCACCACAGATTGGGCATTTATGGGTCCTAACGCAGTGCTCCAAAAAAAGGCTATCAGCAAAATAAATTTCATCAGTAAATATTCTTTCGGCGAAAATGGGCTTTGGTTTTGATACCACCAACGACCTTACAAGAAATGGCAACTGATTAACGGTTTTGGAAAGAAACTAAAAGTAGAATGGACATGAATTTAGTGAGGTAGCATTCAGTTATAGAATGTGGTTGTGTCCAAGCTATTAAAAATTATATATCTACATGGCACTTTATCTAATTAAAACATTGATAATTCCATTTCCATTATTAGGCGCATTTACTTTTAGAATAATG
Source organism: Chitinophagaceae bacterium (assembly GCA_043755055.1). Taxonomy (GTDB): domain Bacteria; phylum Bacteroidota; class Bacteroidia; order Chitinophagales; family Chitinophagaceae; genus JAZKFT01. The sequence goes on from JAYUTQ010000484.1 coordinate 4,980, forward strand.
GCATCTTTTACCAATAGCGGTGTGGGTTCCTGTAATAATAATCGCAAAACGCCGGTTTCTCCCGGCTTTATAATGGGTTGGTTTTCTACTAACAAAACGGTTGCAGACGAAAGGTAGCCACGAATGAGTAATTGAATTCTTTGTCCGTTTTTCAATGGTTCTTTTAATCCACCATCAGATGCAGGCAGCAGCGTTACAGTGGCTTCCACTTCTTTATACAATTTAAAAATTCCCGGTTCGGACAGCACCATTCCTCTTTTAATATCGGTGGTCTTAACACCCTTTACATGTAATACAAGTTGCTCGTTAATATTACCTGTTGGCACTTCTTTATTATTCTTATAAACTGCTGCTACCTTAACTGCAAATACAGAATCGCCTTTACCCACAATTACCATTTCCATCCCTTTCTTAATGGTGCCGCTTTCCACCTTTCCGCTTATCATCACACCAGCGCCGGCAATATTAAACACATCATCCACACCCATTATAAAAGCCGTATGCTGCGTATAACTTAAAGTAGGTGAAATGGCTACAAACAGCAGCAGAAACCTTTTTTTTAGAAAATTTTTCATGGCTTTTTTATTTGAAAGAATAAATATCTGCTATTGATTTTAATAAAAACTTCCAGTAATGACTTTTTATAAAAATATATACTATTAGCCACAACCCAATACCAGCAAGTATTATATAAAATACGGCCGTATTAAAAAGCGAAATGTGCATAACCAGGTTAATAACTGGTGCAAATCAACATGGTAAAAAATTTGCAAAAGGGCAACCCCGTGTACTACTTTTACATAACTGAAGCAGGAAGCCTTTTTAGAAAGCAAAAAGCAGAAAGCAACAACTATTAGCCAATTGAAAGACGGGCGTTACAAAAGCCTGAAACCCTTTAACAAGGTGGATGGAATATGAAAACAAACAGACATCAAAAAAGCGAAAGAGCGTTACCGGAAGCCGAGAGCTTTTAAAGAAAGAGTGAATGTGGAGGAGAACAAACAGAGACTAAAAGAGGAAGTGAGCAACAGAAACCGGAAGCCCCTTAACAAGGCTGAAAAGTAGAAGATGCTAACAGAATCAGAAAAGAGTAAGTGCGTTCGGCATGGTTTAAAAAGTCTTTTATTAGATGAATATGAACCGTGTGGAAATGAAGGAATCTGTAACAGGAGGATTGCATTTCAAAATGAGGATCGAACGGATTAATTTATTAACCGAATGAAACTCATTGATGGATGAAAGCCCGTAAAAAGGTGGACAAAAATCAAAACGGTTGTTTTTGCCTGCAAAGGCATTACAGCGAAAAGAAAGCATGGGTTAGTAAGGACAGGAGCTTCGGCAAATGTTTTAATCTAATGCTTTCTTTTTTTATGCCCCTATGTGTAGATTATCAATGTGCTGGTTGTTTCTATTACGCCCACGGTACAGATAGTTTTAAGTATCCTGATAACAAATATGAATATCATTTTCCCAGTATACTTAGGGAAAAATCGATCCATTTTAGTAGCACATTCAGCCCATTTATAGTCGTATTGATACCAAATAAAGTATTGAATCTGCGGACTTAAATAATCATCCGGATTCAGAATCACCCTAAAAATTATTACAAAATGGAAAGCAATACCAAAACCACCTTAACAGTTGAAACAACAATTTATAATGTGTTCTGGTAAAGTTCAGTAGGCCCACACTTTTTTTATGGGTGCATAAATTGTTGT
>JAYUTQ010000485.1:0-2974 GCA_043755055.1 Chitinophagaceae bacterium
CTGCAGATATACCCTTTATCGGTTACGATGAAACCGAAGCTACGCTGGGACAGGTGGAGGTAAATTATTTTTACCATTACGATAGTACCGATACCGGCAGTTGTGGTGTAAAATCCATTAAAAAACCCATTATCGTACTCGATGGTTTTGACCCGACAGATAAGAGAGATGCTACCTGGATTTACGAACATAACTTTAGGTATTTCAACGAAAAGAATGAAGTATCCAATTTTGCCGATGAGCAACGCAGGCAAGGATTTGATATTATAATAATAAATATGCCGGCTTATCAAAACGGGGTTCGTACAGTAAAATTACCTGATGGAAAAGAGGCTACAATTGGCACCATTAGAAGAGCAGGCGGCGATTATATTGAAATTAATGCGATGGCTTTAATTAAAGTAATCCAAAACCTGAATGCCACACTTGCAGCAGCAAATAGTAAAGAAAAACTCATTATTGTTGGCCCAAGTATGGGCGGTGTTATCAGCCGGTACGGTTTAAGTTATATGGAGAAAAAAGGCCTTGATCATAATTGCAAACTATGGTTTAGCTGGGATGCTACACACCTTGGTTCGGTATTGCCAATAGGCAATCAGTATTTTATAGAATCTATGGCTGGCCTGGGCTTAAAGAATGTAAAAGACATTATAGCAAGGCAAATAAACTCACCTGCAAGCAAGCAGGAACTGAACCACCATATGCTGGCAAAAAGCGACCAACCCGAAGGAGCACCTGAATTTAAAGACCGTTTTTATGCCGGCATTGATTCAATGGGCTGGCCGCAAAAAACCCGAAAGATTGCTATGATAAGTGGCGCTGTTAAAGGCCTGCACCAACCCGAAGGAAAAGCCGGCGGTACTGCTTTCGACTTTAAATTAAAAATGAATGATGTACCAAGGCTGCTACTGTTTAATCTGCCGGGGCTGTTTGTAAATCCTAATTTTATTAAAGCTAAAATTAGTTTTTCGCCTTCGGCGGAAATGGGCAAAACAGAAGTACTGAATATGAAAATATTAGGTTTTACAGTAAACAAAAAATCTGCAGAACCTTTCGCCAACAGTAACAACAGTATGGACCTGATACAGGGCGGCTGGTACCCCGGCTTTCAGGAAATAAGAGACAGTACGAGGGATAAAATTTCCGGCCTGTTTAAGTGGATGGTAAACCCGCAGTTTTTAAATGTGGTGGGCAATCATTGCCATCAGCCAAGTGTAAATACGTTGGCCTTTGGGCAGGGGCCACACCCTAACCCCAACCGTAAATGGGACGATGACCTGAGCATCGTAAATTTTAACTGTGGCGACGAGAAAGAAACACCATGGGATGCCTGGTATGCACCCGAAGAGAACCTGCGCCACGACAGCCTTACAAACGAATACGCCTGGCGTATGCGGGATGAAATGAATGGCATCCATATGCCACAACCTAAGGTAGTAAGAAAGGTATCCATAGAGGGCAACAACACGGCTATTTGCGTAGGCGAAGAAAGACAATTCACCATCCCCAAACCTAACAAACAAACCTATTATAACTGGAACACCAGCAACCCAAATATTAAAATAATAGATGGGCAGGGCACAGCTTCTATAACAGTAAAATATATAGGTGGCATTAGCAGTAATTGTGATATTAATTGCACCGCAGTCAGCAACTGCTACACCTACCAAATTGGCGGATTAACCCTTAATAAATTTACCGAATTACCCGAGCAAAATCTGATAACGAAAAATTGATGTATAAAAAAGAAACTCCATTTCTTAAAGAAATGGAGTTTCTATAATAACAATAAAAATCTGTTATATAGTTTACCAAATACTAACCCGTAAACTATCTGCTCTGTACATTTTATCGCCGGGTTTTATGCCAAAGGCTTCGTAAAATTCCGGCACATTTACTACGGGGCCATTAATGCGTTCTTTGGCCGGGCTGTGTACATCGGTTTTTACACGGCTGGCTAATTGTTCTTTACGCACACTGTACATCCAGCTATAGGCATAGCCTAAAAAGTAGCGTTGCAATGGGGTAAAGCCGCCTAGTTTTTCACCTTTTTTATAGGTATCTGTTTTTTTAAATGCATCAAGGCCTAGTAACAATCCGCCAAGGTCGGCTATGTTTTCGCCTTGTGTAGCTTCGCCATTAATATGCAACGTATCTACAGGTACAAATTCACTGAATTGGTTAATAATCATAGAAGCCCTTTTGGCAAATTCATCGGCATCACTTTTACTCCACCAATCTTTTAAATTACCAGCCGCATCGTACTGCCTTCCCTGATCGTCGAAGCCATGGGTAATTTCGTGACCAATGGTGCTTGCTGCTGCATAACCGTACACCAATGCATCGTCAAGGTCTTCGTCTTTTTTACCGGGCACAGCAAAAATACCTGCCGGTAAAACAATCTCGTTATTGCTTGGGTTGTAGTAGGCATTATAAGTTTGTGGCGTCATGCTCCATTCGTCACGGTCTACAGGTTTACCCAATTTATTTACTTCGTAATTATACCACCATTGGTTGGCTGCTTGTATATTGGCCACATAAGATGCTGTACCAATTTGCATGGCACTAAAGTCTTTCCACTTATCGGGATAACCCACTTTGCTTTTTATTTTTGCCAATTTATCGTAAGCTTTTGTTTTTGTACTATCACTCATCCATTTCAATTTTTCTATACGCTCTTTAAGTGCAGTACGAATAGCTTCTACCAAACCTACATAGCGTTCTTTTGCTTTTTCGTTAAAATACTCTTTTACAAAAAGCTGACCAAGGGCTTCGCCAATAGCACCTTCCTGAGCATCTAAAACCCGCTTCCAGCGTGGCCTTGGCTCAGTAGAACCACTTAATGTTTTGCCATAGTTAAAGGCATTCATATAAGTAGTATTATCCAGATAGGGGCTAAAATCACTTACATAATTGTACCTGATGTAATTTTTCCAAACCTCTAAAGGGTTCGTTTTTAATTCGTTGTTTAATG
>JAYUTQ010000486.1:0-6689 GCA_043755055.1 Chitinophagaceae bacterium
CACCAGGTTTTTAAAGCACGGTTCTTATATGGATTTGCCGTCATCTATTAAGTTAAGCAATATCATTCCCAATCTTCTTTTTTTGCATTGGGCAAATAGGCTTTTAACGAAGTCAGTTTATCATCAGCACTTTGCATCACTTCGTGTATCAGGTATTTGGTTAATGGTATATTATCCAGCCCGGCACTTACCATGGGAATGATATTGCTTAACTTAATAGATGACGGCAAATCCATATAAGAACCGTGCTTTAAAAACCTGGTGGTAAACCCTGCATAAGGGCCAAAAAGCAGTGCCTTTTCACCATCAATAAAACGGCTATCCAAATGCGGCACACTCATAGGCGGTGCACCTACACTTGCCTTGCCATATACTTTTGCATGATGGCGTTCTATAATATCTGTATTGGTACATCGCAGCCATTGGCCACTTACAGGGAAGCCACCAAATCCTTTACCCTCGGGTATGTCACTCTTTTCCAGCAATGGAAGGGAGCCGCCACCGGCCCCAATAAAAACAAACTTTGTAGTCACATTACGGCTTAGGTTATCGCTCAAATCTTTTACTTCAACTTTCCAGTTGCCATCATCTTTTCGGGTAATATCTTCCACTTCGTGGTGCAGGTAAATGTTAACGCCATCAAGAGCATCGAGGTAGGCCAACATGCTGCGGGTTACGGCGCCAAAATTTACATCTGTACCAATATCCATTTTGGTAGCAGCACATTTTTCAGTCGCCTCCCGGCCTTCCATCACTATGGGCACCCACGCCTTTATCTGTGTATGATCTTCGGTATACCGCATCTCTTTAAATGGGTAGTATTGGGTCAATGCTTCCCAGCGCTTCTTTAAAAAATCGACGTTTTCATCACCCCAAACAAAACTCATATGTGGTATTGGCGTAATAAATTTTTCAGGATGTGGTGCTATTTTTTGCTCCACCAGCCATGCCCAAAATTGCTTGCTCATTTCAAAGGATTCTAAAATAGCAACAGCCTTTTTACAGTTAATGGAGCCGTCTTCTTTTTGGGGTGTATAATTAAGTTCGCACAATGCCGAATGCCCGGTGCCGGCATTATTCCAGGCATCACTGCTTTCGCCGGCAATAGTATCGAGGCGTTCCAGTATTTCAATAGTGATATCGGGTTGTAAATGTTTTAGCATCATGCCTAATGTGGCACTCATGATGCCTGCACCGATAAGCACTACATCGGGGCCGTCATTGAAAGTCTTATCTTTTAAATTCATGTAACAGAAATATTGGCAGTGAAAGTAAAAGGTAAAAATGGTTTTTAATTTAAGAAAAATCCTTTGGTTAATCTTATTCATTAAGGCTGTTCACCACTTAATTTTAGCAGATGAATGAATCCTTAATTATCGAATTCAGGTACGGCATTGATAGTATGGATCCCATGCTTGCTTTGGAAGTGGAGCTGCGAATGCTGGTGGAAAAAGAACTGGTAGGAAAAGTTGACGGCCATGAAATAGCGATGGATGACAGCGATGGCCGTATTTACCTTGATAGCGATGATGTGCGTAAGATGCTGGAGATAATTGAACCTGTTTTTAGCCGCTATGCTTTTTTAAAGGGTGCAAAACTGTACCTGCGCTTTGGTACCGGTGAAGATGCGAACCGGGAAGAACGAATCATCAACAGGAAAGGTTTAATAGAATCGCCGGAAATAACGGATATGCGAAGCCTGAGCCCCTTCCCCGAATGGGACAATGAGCGTTACCGTAATGATGATGGTGATGAGTGGAAGACCGGTTTAAAAAATGAACGTGCCAAAAAACTATACAATCAATGGCAACAGGTTTTTCTGCTGGTAGAAGCTTTGTGCGATGGGCTTAAAACAGTTAGCGATGACGAAAGCGATCCCTTTGCCATAGACGAGGAGTACCTGCAACATTTAAAAGAAATGATGCTTGGAGATGCTATGATTATACCCGCCAAAATAGTGGGTGCAGAGGGTGGCGACATGTATGTGCTGCGCATGGAGAATGCGGCTATCATCCGCAAAGCCGCCGATGATACCTACAAGCAGTGCAGCAGTTTTAGAATGATGGGCATTAGTACCGATGCGGAGTTGGATGCGGTAAGAGCCGAGATTGATATTTTTCGGCAATACTTTAAAGAGTGGGTAGCTGGTTTTGTAAGGGATGACTGGGAGGATGAGTGGGGGTTGTTTTAAACCGTTTGCCAGCAAATATCAATAGCTATTAATTTCTTGTACTTTTACAAAAACAAAGAAACATGAGTGCAGTACCTGTTTTAAAATATACCATGGATGCATATCTGGAGATGGAAGAAAAGTCTTTGGAGAAACATGAGTATTACCTGGGGGAGATTTTTGCAATGGCGGGTGCATCTATACAGCATAACAGAATAGTGAAAAATACACTTTCTAATCTGGATAGTTTTTTGCGGAAATCTGATAAATGTGAGGTCTTTCCTAGCGATCTAAAAATACATTCCAAAATAAATTCGCTTTTTACCTATCCCGACTTATCTATTATTTGTGGCAAAATTGAAACGCTTGATAAGCACAAGGATATTGTAATAAACCCATCCGTACTCATTGAGGTTCTTTCTCCATCCACACAGGATTACGACCGTGGCAGCAAGTTTAAATTGTACAGAGATATAGAAAGCCTAAAAGAGTATATCATTATTAGCAGTACTGAAATATTGGTAGAAAAATATGATAAGCAGGCTGATGGTTCGTGGGTGCTGCATGTGTACGGAGCGGCAGATAACTTTCCAATACCGAGTATTGATATGCACATGGATGTGAAGGTGTTATATAGAAATGTGGAATTCGAATAGGTATTTTTTACTGTTCAGCCTTTTCTTTTTCCAACCATTGCATCACTAATTTTACTTCGGCATAACTTACAGCTGTGCCAATTTTTTCTTTAATAGGAGCTGATGATGTGCCGCCAATTTCTTTTACTACCGGTACTATCAAATCTATTTTTGTTTTACTAAGTACATCTTCTATCTGCAGCTCTCCTGTTAACACAAAATGACCCAAATGTGATTCAATAGTACCTGTTGTAAAACCTCTTTCAGCAGCTATTTCAGGTATGGCTTTTCCTGCTTTAAATAGTTTATAACTTTCTAATTTGGTATCTGGTTTGGGCTCCGTACTTTTTTCTTTGCGAATCCGTTTTGGGTCTTTTTCGTGGATGAGGCTGCCAAGGTTTTGCCCCTTACTATAGTTGGTTATCACCTCTAAAAATGCATCGCCATATTGTGCAAGTTTTGCTGTGCCAAAGCCAGTTATTTTTGAAAGTTCATCTATTGTTTGTGGCAGGTAACGGGCCATTTCGTCAATCGTGGCACTGTTGGCCACCATGTAAATGGGCAACTCTTTTGGCTTACATAACGCATCTCTTAACTGCCGTAATAGCCTGTGCAAAACAGGATGCGGACTATCGGTCTTTTGCTTTGCATTTGCTGCACCTGCATAGGCCGATTGATTAAGCATGGCAATGCCCGACTGTGATTTTGTTTTTAAAAACCTGTTTACTTCAAAGCCTGCTTTACATGCCTCCATTAGCCGGTATACGGGCATGGTTTCTTTGTAGAGTTCATGCAATGCTTCGTTGTACAACGCTGCATTTATTTTACTATCGGTTACTGCCGGCGATTGTTTTACAGGTTGTAGCAAACCATCGTTCAACTGGTTACAAAACCATGTGGCCGCATCCTTTAGCCGATCTTGTAAAACCGGGTTTTCTTCGGGCAATATTTTCTCTTTATTGTAAAACCGCAACTGCTGCTGAAACTTTTGGCCTACCTCATAAAGTGATAGTGCTTTAGCCTTTAACTGCTGCACATACGGCATTGTTTCGTCGTTAAAAGAGGCAAGGTTTTCGTTCAATATTTTTTCCAAAACTGTGGCTGCTTTTACTATGGCAGCCACATCAAAAAGATTTGCAAGCAGTGTGCACTGATAGTCAAATTTGGCTTCGTTAAGGTGCGGCATTAATTGTGCTGCACTGTTTTTTTGTTTGGCAAAACGTGTAATGCGTTCATCGGTAAAAACGCTTGAAGTATTGATACGGCTGTGCAGCACCAACCCTTCTAATGAAGTACAGCGGCTAAGTGCCACATAAACCTGGCCGGGTGCAAATGCAGCACCAGCATCTATAATGGCTTTTTCGAATGTAAGCCCCTGGCTTTTGTGGATGGTGATGGCCCAGGCCAGCCGTAGCGGAAACTGTGTAAAAGAACCAATCTCGTCTTCTTCCAGTTCTTGCTTTTGTTTATTTACTGTGTAGCGGATATTCCTCCAGGTTTCTTTTTTTACTTCTATCTCCATTTCATCATCGCAGGTAACAAAGATCTTTCCGTCTTCGGGGTCGTAACTTTTTACGGTACCAATTTTACCATTGTAATATTTTCTTGCCATGCCCACATCGTTCTTAATAAACATTACCTGGGCACCAATTTTTAATTGCAGGTTTTCTTCGGCAGGGTGCATTTTTTCGCCAAAGTCGCCGGTAATAATGGCCTTGCAAACAAATGCGTTGCCTGGTATTTTTTCCAGTTCATTGGTGTTAATGCTATCGGCTTTATAGTTGTGTGTGGTAAGGGTTATATAACCCTCTTCTTTCATTGGAAAAAATTCGGGCTGATACCTGCTATGCAGCAGTTCCATACCTTCTTCATTCAGTTGGTTATTCCGCACCTGGTTCAGCACATCTATAAAATACTGGTCGCTTTGTCGGTAAATTTTTTCCAGTTCTATATGCAGTGGCTGATCGTCTTTTAGCACCAGACTATCAAAGAAAAACGGACTGTTATAATACTCTTGCAGCATCTGCCATTCATCATCTTTTACCACAGGCGGCAGCTGAAACATATCGCCAATAAATAATACCTGCACCCCACCAAAAGGGTCTGTAAAATTTCTGCGAAAGGCTTTTAAAATGGTGTCGATGGCATCTAAAATATCGCTGCGAACCATGCTCACCTCGTCTATAATCATCAGCTCAAGGCTTTGCAGCAGTTCCCTTTTTTCTTTATTGTATTTAAGGCGGCCAATAAGGCTGTGCTTATCGTTTACGCCGGCTTCGCCATTGCCGGAAAAACCCTTTTTTGTGCCTGGTAAAAATGGCCCGAAGGGCAAATTAAAAAACGAGTGCATGGTAACGCCGCCTGCATTGATAGCAGCCACACCCGTAGGTGCAAGCACCACCGTTTGCTTGTTTGTATGCTCCCGTATGTATTTAAGAAAAGTGGTTTTGCCCGTACCGGCTTTACCTGTAAGAAAAACCGGGCGGTTGGTATTGCGTATAAAATCAATAGCCAACTGAAAGTTGGTATTGCTGGTATCCATTATAGCCATAAGGATAAAGATAAGTGGAAACGTAAAGCAGGCATTGGCTCGTTTTACCAAGGCTAAATTGCTAATACTGTAAGATAAGAAAACAAACAATTTTCAATGCTCCATTTTCAACTTTTAAATACGTGGATTCCGTTGCGTTTTTATTAGGTATTGAAAATTGAGCATTGGTTATTGAATATTATTTTTAACCAATAAATTGATGCGGAGACGTTGTTCAGACCATTCTTATGCCATCCTTTTCAAAAGCAATTTTTCGTTGCTTAAATAAATTACCGGTAGCCATTTTGAAGGTTTTTTTACTCATAGCAAAAAAAGTATAAATATCGTCAGGATTACTTTTGTCGTTGTATGGGAGAAAGCCCTTGTTTTCTTTCAAAAGCCGCAAAACCTTTTCTGTTTCATCTTCTACACGGCCATAGCCTGGCTTGCCGGCGGCCACATCTATTTTATTGTCGTCGGTAATTTTTTTAATAAACCCTTTGAACTTGTCGCCTACCTGTATATCCCTGTATATCTCATTAAAATGAATAACGCCGGTGTGTTTGTTATTAATGATTACCACATAACCAATATCTGTACGGCGTAAAACGGTAAGGTCCACCAGATCCATTTCGGCAACGGTAAGGTCGTCGTTGCTCAAAAAATAATCTACCTTTTCTGTACCTGTTAGGCGGCCTGTTTGTTCATCTAAATAAACATATACCAAATAATCGCAGTTAATACGCATGGTATTTACCTGCTTACTACTGTGTACAAAAAGGTCTTTCATAAGACCCATATCTAAAAACGCACCTTGGGGTGTTACTGTTTTTACCCGAAGTTTTACAAAGTCGCCTACCAGTGCTTTTGGTGTTTGTGTTGTGGCTATAAGTCTGTCTTCGCCATCGTGGTACACAAATACCCGCACTGTATCGCCAATATCCTTACCGGGTGGCACATATCGCTTAGGCAACAAAATACCATCGCCGCCATCTTCCAAAAAAAAGCCCATGGGCGCCTGCCGTATTATTTTTAGTTCGTTGAATTCGCCAATTTTTACCATAGTATAAAGCTTAACTGCATTAAAACTAAAAAACCCCGGCAACATTGCCAGGGTTTTTAACGTGGTGTGAGCCGGGTTTGAACCGGCGACACATGGATTTTCAGTCCATTGCTCTACCAACTGAGCTACCGCACCATCCTTTTATTTCAGCATGATTTTGTTTTTACATTCAAATCATTCTGTCGGGCTGCAAATATAGGGTCTCAGATAAAACTACAAAAATCAATTTCTGATAATGAACCTTTTTTAAATGGGCAGCACTATTAAACTTGTTTGTATCTGTAATATTGG
>JAYUTQ010000487.1:0-2970 GCA_043755055.1 Chitinophagaceae bacterium
CTGGGCGAAAACCCCAAAGACGTATATGTTGTCGGCTGTCCTTCAATTGATGTGCTGGTAGATACGCCTTCATACCCGGCCGAAGAATTAGAAAAAGAATTCGACCTTGATTTTAGCAAGCCATGGGTGCTGATGATACAGCATCCGGTAACTACAGAATCTAAAGATTCGCTGAGTCAGATTAAAGAAACTATTAAAGCGTTAAAGGCACAAGGCGTTCAGGCATTGGTTCTGCTACCTAATAACGACGCAGGATATAGCCAGATTGTAAACGAAATTAAAGCTTCGGGCTTAAAATGGTACCCAAGTTTATCTGCCATAAAATTTGTAAACCTGTACCGTAATGCATGGGCTTTAATTGGCAACAGTAGCAGTGGCATACACGAAACGCCAACGATTGGTATTCCGGCAATTAATATCGGTAACCGGCAAATTGGCCGTGAACGTGCTGCTAATGTAATAGATGTGCCATGCGATGCGGATGCCATAGAAGGTGCTTTACAAAAAGCCCTTTTCGATACAGAATTCAGGGCTATTGTAAAAGCAATTAAAAACCCGTATGGCGAAGGCAACTCAGCGGCAGAAATTGTACGCATTTTAAAAGAAATAGATTTGGAACAGGTGTCGTTGCAAAAAATATTTTACAATTGAGTACTGCGATAAAAGCAATTATATTAGGCGGCACCGGCCTGTTAGGCAAAGCCCTTGCTAAAAAAATGGTTAGTCATGGAGTGACTGTAGATTTAGCTGGTCGCAATGAAGCTGTTAATGGTTTTGGCTTTGTACAATTAGATGCTTTAACCTGTAAAGACTACCAATTTCTAAAGAATTATGATGTCGTAATCGATTGTCTCGGGCAGGTTACGAATCCGATAACAGATTGTGCTTTCATCAATACTACTGCAACTTTGCGGATTGCAAAAGCGGCCGTATCAGCTAAAGTTTATTATGTAAAAATTTCATCTTTGGCGGTGTACGGCTCCGCCGAAATAGTGGATGAAACCACAGGCTGCAACCCGGATAGTGCTTATGGTGCATTAAAACTGGCTTCGGAAAATATTGTGGCTGAATTGATTTCGCAGCAAAGCCTACTTAATATCCGGTTATCCAATTTATATGGCGATGCTGCCAATAAAGGCGTTATCGCTTACCTTAAAAGAGAGTGGCAAGGTAATAAAAGTATCTTTTTTGATAACGATGGTTCGTTACTACGTTATTTTATTCATGTGGATGATGCCGTGGATATAATTGACAATTTAATTTTTAGCCCACTTTCCCAAAAAGGTGTGCCCCCGGGCAGTACAGCCGATATTATACTTAATGGAAAATTAAAAAATACCGGTACCATCAACCTTCCCGGACCAGACAAACAAACCGTTAAAGAACTAATAGCTACAGCAGAGGAAAATCTTGGAATTACTTACGGGGTATCACTTAAGAAGAGTGATTATGTATGGGGCAATATTCAAAATATTTCTACAGAAAAACTAGCTGGTTATACCACACTAACGTATCAACATTCCATCGCCAGTTATTTTAAAAAATTAGCAGCCCAATGAAAACACACCTCATATTAAATACTGCCACCATAAAAGATGCGATGCTGCAATTAAACAGCATGGGGCTGGAGGCCATCAATTTATTTGTGGTAGATGCCAATAACAAGCTACTTGGTTCGGTTACTGATGGCGATATACGCCGTAGCCTTATAAAAGATATAGCTACCTCTACACCTGTTACCGTGGCCATGAATGTAAATTTTCGTTTTTTGCAGTATGGGAATTATACTACAGCAGACCTTGATGAAATTAGGAAAAGGAACATAAGGCTGGTGCCTGTTACAGATGAAAACGGCTTATTAATTGAACTAATAGATTTGGATACCCATGTTGGGTTTTTGCCAATAGATGTAGTAATGATGGCGGGTGGCGAAGGCAAAAGGCTTCGTCCGCTGACAGAAAAAATACCCAAGCCCATGCTGGTAATTGGCAACAAACCTATTATTGAACATAATATTGACCGGCTGGTAAAATATGGTGTAAAAAATATTTACCTAAGTGTAAATTATCTTGCCCATGTATTGGAAGATTATTTTAAAGATGGCAGTGAAAAAAAGATAAACATTCAATACATAAAAGAAAATACACCAATGGGAACCATTGGCTCAGTAAAGCTTGCAGGGCATTACGAGCATAATCACCTGCTGGTTATGAACAGCGACTTGCTTACAAATATTGACTTTGCAGATTTTTACAATACATTTATAAAGTCTGATGCCGATATGATGGTGGCTGCCACAAGCTACCATGTAGATATTCCCTATGCCGTTTTCGAAATGAAAACAGGCAACGAAATACAATCGCTTAAAGAAAAACCACGCTACACATATTTTTCAAATGCCGGTATTTATTTGTTAAAGAAAGAATTGCTTTCGCTGATACCTGATAGCACTTATTTTGACATTACCGATATGATGCAACAGCTCATTGATAAACAAATGAAACTGGTTACCTATCCTATTACCGGCTACTGGTTAGATATTGGTCAGCATGACGATTTTAAGAAGGCGCAGGAAGACATAAAACACCTTTCGGATTTATGATTTAGGATTTATGATTGATGATTTGTTCATCATTATTTATAAAGTAATTGTCTAAGTCTTTTAAAACTCTTGAATTGTTTGAAAAAATTTTCTTTGAAACAGTAAAGACTGCTTGTAACAGTATCCCCCGCCTTCGGGGGCTGGTTTTGCCAAAGGCAAAACCAAGGGTAAAAAAGGGGTAGCAAGGATAGATACCAGACTCATGAACACAATTCTCCTTACATATTTTCCATGAAAACACTTGTTCTTATAACGGCCCGTGGTGGTAGCAAGGGCATCCCCAATAAAAATTTCCAAAGCCACATCGATGCTGTAATGTAGTAGGGGCTTGCCGTGTAGCAGTTTTATATTTTTATTGGGGATGCATG
>JAYUTQ010000488.1:0-2968 GCA_043755055.1 Chitinophagaceae bacterium
GTAATATAGTACGTAAAGAAACCGACGATGATGGTACTACATCTGTAGATGTTCTTAGCAGTAATGGAGCCATAACAAGCATACTTAAAAACGATTGGGGCTTTAATGTTATTTGGAATGAACTAATTGCTGACAGGTTTATCCGCCTTAATGGAATGACTAATAGTAAAGACTTTGGTGATATTAACCCTAATACAAACAAGTTTTTACCAACTGTCCCTTTGGGCTTAAGCAAAGGCTTTTCTAAAAAAAGAATAGACCATCGCCACCATGCTTTAGATGCATTGATAATAGCCTGTGCCACCCGAAGCCATATTAATTTGCTCAACAACCAGAATGCTCTGGAAAAAGGTAAAAACAAAGACCAAAAACAAAAATCGAGGGAAGATTTAAGGCGGTTATTATGCAATAAAAAATTCAACAAAGGGAGTGATACAAACTACAAATGGGTGTTTAAGCAACCATGGCAAACTATTGCCCAAGACACCAAAGAAAAACTGGAAACAACCATTGTTACTTTTAAACAAAACCTACGGGTAATAAACAAGACCGTAAACCATGCTCAAAAATATGTGGATGGCAAAAAAGAAATGGTGAAGCAAGTTAAAGGAGATAATTGGGCTATAAGAAAGCCCATGCACAAAGACACTGTTTCCGGTTTAGTAAGGTTAAGATTCAAAAAAATGGTTTCATTAGGAGTTGCTTTGGAAAATTGGGAAATGATAACTGAGCATTCCCTCCGCAAAAAAATAAAAGAACTGGTGGCAGTACGTTACGACAAAAAAATGCTCCAAAAATATTTTAAGGATAGGGAAAACAAGTTCGGAGAAAAGGACATTTCCAGAGTAGAAATATTTTATTGGGAAAATGAGCAAGTGGCTAGCCGTGTAAAACTAGATGACAGTTTTAACGACGCAAAAATTGAAAGCATAACGGATACCGGCATACAAAAAATACTGAAATGCCATTTAAAAAAATACGAAAACAAGACGGATGAAAAGGGCAAAGAAATAGCACCGGAAATGTTGGCCTTTTCTGCTGAAGGTATTGAAGCATTAAACCAAAACATGATTTTGCTAAATGATGGAAAACACCATAACCCAATATTTAAGGTGCGAACATTTGAACCTATGGGAAATAAATTTGCGGTAGGCCAAACGGGTAATAAGAAAACAAAATTTGTAGAGGCCGCAAAAGGAACCAATCTGTTTTTTGCAATTTATCAGAATAAAGAAACTGGTAAACGTAATTATGAAACCATTGGCCTCAACATAGTAATAGAGCGGCAAAAACAAGGATTGTATCCTGTACCAGAAATAAATGAAGCTGGTGATATATTGGCATTCTACCTTTCTCCAAATGATTTGGTTTATGTTCCTACAAAGGAAGAAATAGAAGATAATCAATTAGTTGACTTTGATAATCTTGATAAACAGCAGGTGAATAGGATATATAAATGTGTAAGCTTTTCAGGAACTCAATGTTTTTTTATTCATCACCTTGTAGCAACATCCATTATCAATAAAGTTGAATTTTCTGCTTTAAATAAAACAGAGAAATCAATCAATGAAATAATGATTAAAGACATTTGCTGGAAATTGCATCTAGATCGGTTGAGCAAAATAAAGAAACACACCAAATGATAAAACGCACCCTATACTTCGGCAACCCCGCCTACCTAAAAACCGCCACTGAGCAATTGGTGGTAGAACGCCCCGGCGAGGAAAGCAAAAGCATACCCATAGAAGATATAGGCATCGTAGTGCTGGATCACCAACAAATAACCATAACACAAGCTTTGCTGGCTAAACTATTGGCCAATAATGTAGCACTGATAACCTGTAACGAAACCCACCATCCGGCGGGTTTGTTGCTTACGCTGGATGGCAACACGCTGCAAAGCCAAAAATATCAGGCACAGGTAGATGCAAGCCTGCCGCTAAAAAAGCAACTATGGCAGCAAACCGTGGAGCAAAAAATAGCCAATCAGGCAGCGGTACTAAAAGGGCAGCGGCAGGAAACCAACTATATGGATACCCTGGCCCGAACCGTAAAAAGCGGCGACCCGGATAACAACGAAGCCAAAGCTGCAGCCTGGTACTGGAAACGGCTGTTCCCTGATTTTTTAAATTTTACAAGAGAAAGAGAGGGCCTGCCCCCCAATAACCTGCTCAATTATGGCTATGCCATATTAAGAGCCATTGTGGCCCGAAACCTTGTAGGCAGTGGCCTGATACCCACCCTGGGCATACACCACCGCAACCAATACAATGCCTATTGCCTGGCCGATGATATTATGGAACCCTACCGCCCTTATGTAGATACGATAGTGTACCAGATAGTACGTGGCAACGGCAAATACCTGGATATGACACCCAACATGAAAACCGCCCTGCTAAATATACCGGCCATAGATGTAACCATAGACGGGCAAACAAGCCCATTAATGAATGCAGTAGCACGTACCACAGCAAGCCTGTGCAAATGTTATGAAGGTGAGGCGAGGAAGATTTTGTACCCAATCTTATAGTCGTTGCGAGGGTTCTTGCCCGAAGCAATCCCCAAGAGGTGTAAACTCATAAATCAAAAGCAACCCCTGGAGATTGCTTCGTCAGGCAAGAACCTTCCTCGCAAAGACAGCAATTACACTATGAACACACGCCTAAACGCATACCGAATTATGTGGGTAATAGTTGTGTACGACCTGCCAACCGACACCAAGGCCGAACGGAAACGGGCTGCCAAATTCCGTAAAGACATACTGGCCGACGGCTTCCAGATGTTTCAGTTTAGCATGTACCTGCGGCATAGCCCAAGCCGTGAAAATGCCGATGTACATATAAAAAGGGTAAAGAAAATACTGCCCGAAAAAGGCCATATAGGCATTATGTGCATTACCGATAAGCAATTTGGAATGATGGAAATATTTAGAGGTACTGAACCCGAAGCCTTGCCTACCACCAGCCAG
>JAYUTQ010000489.1:0-6654 GCA_043755055.1 Chitinophagaceae bacterium
CAGGAAGCAAATGATGTAAAGCGAACTTTGCAATTTCTGTTTGATACATATCCTTCAAAAAAGGAAGCATTGGTTTTGAATGAAAAGATTTATAAAGAGCCGGAAAGAAGTTTTGTATAAAACATTATAAGCCTCAGTTTATTTACATACCCGAAATAAAATCAGCGTAATCATTACTATGATTGTTTGTAATAAATTTAATTAGATAAATATCATCTTCTACTTCAAAGCCAATATACCACGATGTTTTTCGATTTGGCTGATATCTGCAGTAATAAGTGCCATATTTGTTGTTGACGCAACGTTTGCAACGTTGATAAGGAATCGTGTCAATAAATTCATAGATAGAAACGACATACTTTTTAGCACTTTCAATAAATCCAAAATATTCTTCTTTATATAGAATATAAACCAGTGAATTCAAGCTGTCCCGAACTGCGGGTTTAACTATTATTTGCCCCATATTTCATCAATGAATTTAAGTGAGCTTTTCTTTGCATCTTCCACACTTAGCCCACCCTCACATTCTTGCTGAAATCTGGTTTTATCTATAACACCTAAATGGCGAAGTACTGGTGTAATTATCTCTTTATGCTTTTTAACATCAATGGTAACATGTGTAATATCGCCTTTAGCGTTTTTTAAAGTACTTACGCCTGCTATCTGTGCCATAATTATTATTTTTAGTAAAATTACCTTTTATTACCTGCTGATTTGTAAAATTTTTTGAAAATTTCTTAACGCTATTCTCCTTTCTTTTCTCTTATCAGCATCTTAACTTTTTCCATTTTAGGATCTACGTTTCGCTTTAAAAAAACACTTCCGGCCGGTACATAAATATCGGGCTGTATGCCACGCCCATCGTGGGGCAGGTTTTTATTAGCCACAAGCCTGTATAGCGGAAGCCGCACCCTTAATCCGGTATTGGGAAGCACAATATCGGGTATGTTGATAGCTGTATTTCCATAAGCACCTCCGCCGGTTTCTTCACCAACAACGGTTACGTTTTCTTGTCCTTTTAATGGATTGATAAAAAGAGTGGATGCAGAAAATGTATACCCGCCGGTAATAATATATACCTGCCCGTCGTAGTGGTTTTTTACATATGGTTTATAGGTTCTTTTTTCCAGTTGGCGAAAATGATAGTAACCATCTTTTCGCCTAAACGGGCTTACCAGCCAATGCTCCACTTTATACCAGAAACCATTTTTTACATATTTCGGATATGGATATTTAAAACTGACAGCCATTGCCGTGTCTGCAATTTTAAATGGCTGCCTGGCAATATACCTTGTCAGTTTAGTGCTTTTGCTTATGCTGCCGCCACCATTTTCCCTTAATTCTATTACCAGGTTGGGTATGTTTTGTTCTTTTAAAGTTTTAAAACTTTGCCTGAAAAATTTACTGAGTTTATTTTTAGAAAATGTATTCAGTAACATATAGGCAAGATGATTGGTGGAATCGATACTAAGGCTGCGGTTATTGAGCAATTTAAAGTTCTGCAACTCTTTTTTGGATGGTTTTTGAATAGGTTTTTGAACCGTTATTCGCCGTTTATCAAGCGTATCTGCACGGGGGTCGTAGCTGGGTAATTGTTTTGTCTGGATGCTGCCATCGGGTGCTACATATTCAAAATTGTATTGCTTGCTTAAGCCAAATGCGTACCGGTAATAGGTTGGAAAACTATTGCTGATAACCTGGTATTTGAAATTGTTAGTAAATCCGTCGCCGGAAATAAGTTGTGCCATCTGGCTTATTATTTCGTGTACCGGTTTGCCATTAATAGATGTAATAACTGTACCACGCACCAACTGAGAATCTCGTCGAAAGGCATTGCCGGTAACTACAAGGCTATCGCCGCCCCACGTTTTCATAATAAGGGGAAATGACAATTCATTTTTTTGTTTGGCCGAAAATTTGCCAAAGGCTTCCGAAAGCCTTACGCTGGTGTGGCCACATTTTATTTTTTCGGCAGCAAGGGCAAGTTTATTACGAAACTGTAATTCGGTAAGCGAATCTGTAAGACTAACTTCCAAATCGCTGAAAGCCTTGTCTACTGTGTCTTTGGGGCTGTACCAATACAGGCTTGGGTGGTTTTGTTGCCATGTTTTCCAGGCTACATTGAGGTCTTGCTGCAGTTCTACAGGGCTGTATTTTTTATTGGGATTATAGGCTTGGTTAGAGGTTGCACAACTTGAAAAAAACAGAAGTGTTATGATACAAATGAACCCAACCAATGGCCATTTATGATGCCTGACATGGATATCAATATGCTCAATGGAAATGGCCTCAACCGGTCTTCGACCACCTTCTCCAGCCTCATCCGCCTTTGGCACCTTCTCCAAATGGAGAAGGGAAGTGGAAGCCATTGCGTTTGAGAAGGAAAGTGGAATAGTGGTATGTATTTGAATGGAGTCCCGTACTACTACGAGATTAAAAAACGTTCGCCAATGTCGCCTCATAGTAGTAATACAGTTGGGTTCAAAAAAAATAAATCTACAACTGTAAACCATGCAATACTGAAAAGGGAAATCTTAAATTTTTTTGGTGGAAACGATTTTCGCTTTCATATTTGCGTTGCAATGAAACAAATCAATCACAATCAAAGCTGGTGGCAGATCGAATGTTAAACGTCGATGTGTTATTGCTATGTTATGATTACAACATAAACTAACTGAAAGCCTCGACATGTGTCGGGGCTTTTTTAATTGGTCTGAACCATGATTAATACGAGATTAGAATGATAAGGCAGATTATTACCTGCGGAAAATCAACGTGCTGATTTTGAGAATCATAGCAAGGCAACAATAATAACCTATACAATAAATTAAATCAGAAAAATCAGTTTAATCTGGTAATAATCCTGGTATGAAAAAGATACAATTACAAACTACCTGCAAAAAAATGCTGGCCGATGTGCATACGCCGGTGGGCATTTACCTGCGCCTTCGTGACCGATTTCGGGACACCGTAATGCTGGAAAGTACAGATAGCCATGTGGCAGATAATAGCTGGACTTTTATAGGCGTGCAGGCCATCGGCGGAATTGAGGTTAAGGACCTCACAGCTATTGAATATAAATACCCCGGGCAGCAGCCGGAACGGAAACCCATTACCAATAAGCTTTCTGTTGCTACAGAAATAAGCAGCTACCTGCAGCAGTTTGAAGTAAACGGCGATTGTATTATCAAAGCAGCCCAAAGCCTGTTTGGTTACACCTCATTTGATGCTGTTCAGTTTTTCGACAGTATTAATCTGGCATCGGCTACAAAGCCGGTATCGGATTTTCCTATGATACGCTACAGGCTTTACCAGTATGTAATTGCCATCAATCATTTTAAAGACGAACTCTTTATTTGCGAAAACCAGATTGCAGGTGTGGAGAGTGAATTTACGGTTGTGGAATCGCTGATACGCAGCAAGGATGTACCGGTATTTCCTTTCAAAACAAAAGGCAGCGAAACCAGCAACATGACCGATGATGATTATATATCGATGGTAAAAAAAGGTATTGCTTCGTCGCTTCGTGGCGATGTTTTTCAGATAGTGCTGAGCCGCAGGTTTCAGCAGTCGTTTACCGGCGATGAGTTTAATGTATACCGTGCTTTGCGGAGCATCAACCCATCTCCTTATCTCTTTTTCTTTGATTATGGCGATTACAAACTAATGGGTAGCAGCCCCGAAAGCCAGTTGATTGTAAAAAACGGCAAAGCCATTGTTCACCCTATTGCCGGCACTTTTAAACGCACCGGCGACGATGCAAAAGATGAGGCCCTTGCCGAGGCATTACTCAACGATGAAAAAGAAAATGCAGAGCATGTAATGCTGGTGGATCTTGCCCGAAACGACCTGAGCCGCCATGCCACCGAAGTAACCGTAAGCAGCTACCGCAAAGTGCATTACTACAGCCATGTTATCCATTTGGTAAGCGAGGTTACGGGCAAGGTAAACGAAGGCGTACAGCCTTTCGAAATATTGGCCGACACTTTTCCGGCAGGCACATTAAGTGGTGCACCCAAGATTAAAGCCATGCAACTGATTAATGAATACGAACCTACACACCGGGGATATTATGGTGGCTGTATAGGATTGGTTGGTCTTGATGGCAGTTTTAATCAGGCCATTATGATACGCACTTTTTTAAGTCGCAACAATACGCTGTACTACCAGGCCGGTGCCGGCGTGGTGGCCAAAAGCGTACCCGAAAATGAATTACAGGAAGTGAACAATAAACTCAATGCATTGAAAAATGCGATTGGGTTGGCGGAAGACATTTTTGCCTAAAGGCGAACCCCCGCAATAAGCGAGGCAGGCAGAATTAATTATGATTTATCTGATTAAGGACTGATTAAAGAACTAATTACGCACACAAAAAAGGGTGAACTACAAATAAATATTAAAACACAGATGATGGCAAATCAGAAAAATCGGCCTAATCTGGTAATAATCCTGCCTGCCCCGCTTATTGTGGGGGTTATTCCAAAATAAACACTATGAAAATATTAGTCTTCGATAATTACGACAGCTTTACCTACAACCTGGTGCATTTGGTAGAGAAGATAACGCATACCAAAGTGGATGTTTTTCGCAATGATAAAATAGCCATGGAACAGGTGCAGGCTTATGATAAAATCATCCTAAGCCCCGGCCCCGGCGTACCTTCTGAAGCCGGTATGTTATTGCCTTTAATAAAAGAATATGCTGCAACCAAAAGCATACTGGGCGTATGTCTTGGCCATCAGGCCATTGGCGAGGCCTTTGGTGGAATGCTTACAAATTTAAGTACAGTTTATCATGGTGTAGCAATGCCATGCAGGTTAACAACTGCCAATTGCCAACTCTTCTCAGGACTGCCAACTGAATTTGAAGTAGGCCGTTACCATAGCTGGATTGTAGCCAAAGAAAACCTGCCTGCCGAACTGGAAATTACTGCCGAAGACGACAATGGATTCATTATGGCGATGCAACACAGAACGTACGATATACAAGGTGTGCAGTTTCATCCGGAAAGTGTGCTGACGCCTGTTGGGGAAACGATTATAAGGAACTGGCTTGCCTCCCCAGGCCCCTCCAAAGGAGTGGTTTACTAAGATTTCGAAATTTATGTGGCAACAGAAAGAATCACGGTTTTGGAACCCTCCTTTGGAGGGCAGGGAGGCTTTTCTTGATGCCCTGATAACATTATAAAAGAGAATAAATTACCCATGAAAAAAATACTCAACTTCCTTTTCGAACATAAAACCCTTAGCCGGGATGCGGCTAAGGATGTACTGCTGAATATTGGCAAGGGCATGTACAACGAACATGAGATCACCTCGTTCATGACCGTTTACCTGATGCGTAGCATAACCATAGAAGAGCTGCAAGGCTTTAGGGATGCCCTGCTGGAACTATGCGTAAAAGTAGACCTGAATGGCTACGAAACGATGGACATTGTAGGTACAGGTGGCGATGGTAAAAACACGTTTAATATCAGCACCCTCGCCTGTTTCATCGTAGCAGGCACTGGGCAGAAAGTGAGCAAACACGGTAACTACGGCGCATCAAGCATTAGTGGCAGTAGTAATGTGATGGAACAGTTAGGTTATAAATTTAAGAACAGTAATGATCAGTTATTGAAAGAAGTGGAAGCGGCCAATATCTGTTTTTTACATGCGCCACTTTTTCATCCGGCATTGAAAACTGTAGGGCCTATTCGCAAAAATTTAGGTGTGCGTACTTTTTTTAATATGCTGGGACCAATGGTTAATCCGGCCAATCCTGCTTTTCAATTGGTAGGTACTTTTAATTTAGAAATGGCCCGCATATATAATTACCTGCTGCAGCAAAGCGATAAGCCATTTACCATTATCCACAGCCTTGATGGCTACGATGAGATAAGCCTTACCAACGATACGAAAGTAATTACCCAGCAAGGCGAAAAAATAATGACACCGGAACAGTTGGGCAAACGCACCGTAACTGCCACAGATATTTATGGCGGCAACACTGTAGAAGAAGCTGCCAAAATTTTCATCACCATTTTAAAAGGCGAAGGAACGTGGGCACAAAATGCCGTGGTATTGGCCAATGCCGCTATGGCACTGCATTGCACCCAAAAATATAATTCTTATGACGATGCTTATGCAGCAGCAGTGCAGAGTTTGGAAAGTGGAAAGGCGAATGAAGCATTAAAAAAATTAATAGCCTTATGAACATACTCGAACAAATAATCGCCGATAAAAAACGTGAGGTTGCCCAAAAAAAGCAACAATTACCCACAGCTTTTTGGGAAATGATGGAACACTTTGAAAGACCGACTGTCTCTGTAAAAAAGTCCATCAAAAACACTACCGGTATCATTACCGAATTCAAGCGGCAATCGCCAAGTAAAGGCATCATCAACAATACATCTACAGTAGAAGATGTAGTAATCGGCTACGACTTGAATGGCTCAGCATGTATGAGCATCCTCACCGACGAAAAATACTTTGGCGGCACCAATGACGATGTATTGAATGCAAGATTGGTAACACAAAAACCTATTCTCCGCAAGGAATTTATTATAGACGAATACCAATTGATAGAAGCAAAAGCCATTGGTGCCGCCAAAGTATTTTTCGTCGGTGAGGATGCTCATACATGCTGAGCCATTCAAGTCGTAGCCGATTACTA
>JAYUTQ010000490.1:0-2960 GCA_043755055.1 Chitinophagaceae bacterium
GCTTAAAGTTTGGATTGGCAGCATCGGTTTTTGTATAGGTAGTCATGGGTATGTTTTTTTTTGCGAACTGCTTATCATTTAAATACCACTCTTTAGGAGTTGTTAACCCTGAAATTCCTGATTACTATATTAATGACACCCCGTACCGGTTTTTTTAATGCCGAAGGCATGATATTCATATAGCATTAAGACTATAATTAGAATAAAATCCCGAAGGGATGATACTAGCAATCCCTGATATTTTGATATTGAAATTAAGATAGTTTTTTATTTTGAATTCTTAACGTTGTCGTCTTTTCCATCAGCTATCCCTTCAAATAAAAAAGGATTATAAAGCTTTTATCCTTTATAATCCTTTTAAACAATCTAATGGTTGCTTACACGTCTATCGCCTCGCCGTAAGCCACAGCTACAGCCTCTTTCAGGCCTTCACTCATGGTAGGGTGGGGGTGTACAGCATTTAGTATTTCATGGGCTGTAGTTTCCAGCTTACGGGCTACTACTGCTTCGGCTATCATATCGGTTACATTCATGCCTATCATGTGGCATCCTAAAAATTCGCCATACTTGGCATCGAAAATTACTTTTACAAAACCTTCGGTAGCACCTGCGGCACTAGCCTTACCGCTAGCCATAAATGGAAATTTACCCACCTTAATTTCGTAACCGGCTTCTTTGGCTTTAGCCTCGGTATAACCCACACTTGCTATCTCCGGTGTGCAATAGGTACAGCCTGGGATATTGTTGTAATCCATTGCTTCGGGGTGGTGGCCGGCAATATGTTCGGCGGCATTAATGCCTTCTTTGGCAGCTACGTGTGCCAATGCCTGCCCGGGGGTACAGTCGCCAATGGCATACACACCTTTTACAGATGTTTGCCCAAACTGATCCACGGTTATTTTTCCTTTTTCGGTTTTAATACCCAATTCTTCCAGGCCAATGTTTTCGATATTGGCTACTACGCCTACGGCGCTTAGTAAAATGTCGGCTTCCAGCACCACATTGCCATTCGGGGTTTTTACGGTGGCTTTTACGCCTTCTCCGCTTGTATCCACACTCAGCACTTCGCTGTTGGTCATTATGTCTATTCCGCCACGCTTAAATTGCTTTTCCAGTTCCTTGCTAATGTCTTCGTCTTCTACCGGTACTATCCTTGGTAAAAATTCAACGATGGTTACTTTTGTTCTCATGCTGTTGTAGAAATAGGCAAACTCCACACCAATAGCTCCACTACCGCATACAATCATGCTTTTTGGTTGGGTTGGCAGTACCATGGCCTCACGGTAAGCAATAATTTTCTGGCCATCTACCGGCATACTTGGCAGTTGCTTGGCACGGCCACCGGTAGCTATTACAATATTGGTAGCTTCTACTATTTGCTTGCTGCCATCTGCTGCGGTTACTTCTATTTTGGTGGGGGCCACCAGTTTTCCATAACCCATTATTACGTCAATCTTGTTTTTCTTCATCAAAAATTGAACGCCTTTGCTCATTTTATCTGCCACACCACGGCTGCGTTTTACCACGGCACCAAAGTCGTGTTGGCCCGTGGCCTGTATGCCATAATTCTGTGCATGTTTCAGGTATTCGTACACCTGTGCACTTTTAAGCAATGCTTTGGTAGGTATGCAACCCCAGTTAAGGCATACGCCGCCAAGGCTTTCTTTTTCTATAATCGCTACTTTTTTACCCAATTGAGATGCACGGATGGCAGCAGGATAACCGCCGGGTCCGCTTCCGAGAACAACTACGTCGTAAGCCATTTGATTTATAATTTATGATTTTTGAATTGTGAAGTATGAATAGGCGAAAATACCTTGCTATGGGCAAACTGCAAAAACATCTGTTACAGCGCAAAGTTTTATTGAAATGATGGTATTAAGTGAGCATTCAACGTCGTTTTGTTAAGGAAGCCGGGAGATTGTCAGGTTGACTATTGAATAATCGCTTTTCGACATGCTGACTTGTCCTAAAATAGATTTACACATTAAACGGACCATTGATTATTGGTGTGTAACTGTGAAACTCCGAAGTGGTCGGTATCTTTAATTGTAAGCCTGCCCCACTAAGAGTTAGTGTAGGCTTAGCAATTAGTATAAGGGGTAGTCATAATTTACGTAGTTCGTCACACGTCGGGGTTTCACTGCAAGTTTTTGAAACTTTCAAGTGACCGCTTGTGAAAACCCCGCCGGCACAGTTTTAATTTTTTAGAAAATAAATTGGCTACAATCCCTTTACCAATCAACCAATCAACCAATCAACCAATCCCCAATCCCCAATCTCTAATCAACTAATCCCTAATATCTGATTCGTGTAAAATTTACACATAAGTCATCCTATTCCCTACATTTGTACGCCTTTGAAAATCACTTGTTAACTTGCTGCCATCCGCTATGCTTACAATCCATTTTTACCTGAGATTTAAATCCACTTTTAATCAAACTTTTTTTGTATCCGGCAATGCACCCGAACTGGGAAATGGTGATGCCGCCAAAGCGTTACCCATCCAATATTTAAACGATGAATTTTGGTATGGTTCGGTGCAGATAGATCCTGCTATTACACCATCATTTACCTACCATTATATACTGCATACTGCCGACGGACTTGCTACAGCTGAACTGGGTTCCCAACGGGTAATTAACACAGTAGCCATTTTAAACAACGAAGTACAATGCATCGATGCCTGGAATTATGCAGGCGAATATCAGAATGCATTTTACACACAACCTTTTCAGCAAACGCTTTTAAAATGTTCAACGCACACCGTTCAGCATTCTGCGGAGCATAGCAATTATTTTTTTAAAGTAAAACACCCGCTGCTGGCCGAAAACGAAACCTTGTTTATAGCCGGAAGTTGTGCAGCACTTGCTAATTGGGAAACAGTACAGCCACCGCTTTTATCCAAAGAAGGGGAGTGGTTCAGCATCGATTTGAATCTAAGTAATGAGCAGTTTCCT
>JAYUTQ010000491.1:0-2955 GCA_043755055.1 Chitinophagaceae bacterium
AGATCTTCATTGAAGATTGGTTAGAGGGGCTTCGACAAGCTCAGCCTGACAATCTCCAAGCTTCCTTAACTAAACGACATTGAACATTGAATATTGAAAATTTCCTTAAACTAAACTGTATTGTATTATTCATTCCATTCGCCTTTTCCCTGCCTTATTATTACCGGCTCCTGGCCGGTACAATCCAATATGGTACTCGGCTCCATGCCGCCAATGCCACCATCTATTACATAATCTACAAGGTGGCCAAAGCGGTCGAACATAATTTCGGGGTCGGTATATTCTTCCACCATATCGCCGGGCAGCGATGTGCTGAGTATGGGATTGCCAAGCCCTTCGAGAATGGTCATGGCAATGGTGTTATCGGGTATGCGGAGGCCGATGGTGGACTTTTTGCTTTCTAAAATGCGGGGCACCTGCTTGCTGGCGGGTAATATAAAAGTGTATGGCCCCGGCAGGTAATGCTTGAGTAACCGGTATATGGGCGTACTGATGCTTTTGGTATAGTCGCTCAGGTGGCTCAGGTCCCGGCAGATGAAGGAAAGCTGTGCTTTGGCCGGATCAATATATTTTGCAAATACGCTCAATGGCTTTGTGCTGGGTTATATCGCAGCCAAGGCCATAAATGGTATCGGTTGGGTAAATAATAATGCCGCCTTTTTTTAGCGAATCCACCACCTGATTAATAAGGCGTGGCTGGGGATTATCGGGGTGAATGTTTAAAAGCATGGGTAAGTTTTTTGCCACAAAGTACAAAGTAACAAAGTTGCACAAAGTAGTATTTGCCACAAATAACATGAATGAACACAAATTTGAATTTCGTTTTGTAGAAAAATATTCGTGACAAAAAAATCAAACACTATTTGTGCCCCTTTCTGTCTTCATTCTTTGTGGCAAAAAAAATCGTGCCCATTTCTGTCTTCGTTCTTTCCCGCATCGGGCGGGACAAGTTGTGGCCTAACAATATTAGATTTGCCCCGTGAAAAAAAATAAGAAAATCATCCTTACCAATGTGATGGTAGAAGATTATGCCGCCGAAGGCAAAAGTCTGGCACATGTAGATGGCAAGGTGATATTTATAGATAAGGCTGTGCCGGGAGATGTGGTGGATATCCGGCTATTGAAAAATAAAAAAGACTGGGGAGAAGGCCATCCTGTTTTTTTCCATGCTTATGCAGCCGACAGGGTGGAACCTTTTTGCAGCCACTTTGGGGTTTGCGGCGGTTGCAAATGGCAAATGCTGCCTTACGCAAAGCAATTGCAATACAAGCAGCAGCAGGTAGCCGATCAGCTAAAGCGTATTGGCCATATACAATTGCCCGAAATGATGCCCATCATCGGCGGAGCCGAACAACGCTACTACCGCAATAAGCTGGAATTTACATTTGCCAATAAAAAATACCTGACCAACGAAGAAGTAAAAGACGAAACCATTTCGCAGTACGATAATGTGGCCGGCTTTCATGCCCCTGGCGTTTTTGATAAAGTGGTGGATATAGATGTGTGCTACCTGCAACACGAACCCACTAACCGCATCCGCAAGCTGGTAAAGAATTTTGCCTTAGCAAATGGCTATACTTTTTACGACATCAGAATGCATACCGGCTGGCTGCGAACCATGCAGGTACGGCTGTGTACCACAGGTGAAATAATGGTAAATATTGTGGTAGCCCACCAACAGGACGAATGGCTGAAAGCCTTACTGGACCATGTAATGGAGCAGGAACCATCTATAACAACACTACTTTACACCATTAACCAAAAGTGGAACGACAGCCTGTACGACCAAACACCTATAGCCTGGCATGGCCCGGGTTTTGCAATGGAAGTGCTTGAGGATTTTAAATTTAAAATTGGTCCGAAATCGTTTTTTCAGACCAATACCAAACAGGCCGAAAACCTATACCGCATCACCCGTGATTTTGCGGAACTTGATGGCACCCAAACCGTGTATGACCTTTATTGCGGCACGGGCAGTATTGGCATTTTTGTAAGCCGTTTGGCTAAAAAAATTATTGGGGTAGAAATGATAGATGCGGCCATAGCCGATGCCAAAGAAAATGCAGCACTCAACAATATTACCCATGCCGAATTTTTTGCCGGCGATGTGGCGGATGTATGTACTGAAGCATTTTTTACAAAACACGGCCGGCCCGATGTTATTATTACCGACCCCCCAAGGGCCGGTATGCATGAAAAACTGGTAAAGCAAATACTGGCCATGAACGCACCCATAGTGGTGTACGTAAGCTGTAACCCTGCCACACAGGCAAGAGATTTAAAGCTGTTAGACGAAAAATATGAGGTTGCTAAAATGCAGCCGGTAGATATGTTTCCGCACACACACCATATAGAAAATGTGGTGCAACTAAGGAAGCGGACCAATATTTAACCAATGCAACCTTACCCAAACCCAACTTGTCTTAATCCAATATAAACAGGAGAGCACTCATAATATGCGAACAGAATTCAGGCCGGCCAGTTTTCAGATTTTACCCACGGTAATAAAGAATTTATTAATTATTAATGCATTGGTGTATTTAGCCCAGCTTACTATAGATGGGATAGACCCCGGTTCAACTCTGGGAACTAAAATTGGATTACTCTCAGACACTTTTGCCTTGCACACTTTACAGAGTCCACTTTTTAAGCCCTGGCAAATGATTACGCATATTTTTATGCACGGCGATCTTGGGCATATTTTCTTTAACATGTATGCCTTGTGGATGTTTGGGTCCATTCTGGAAAATGTGTGGGGGCCAAAACGGTTCATCACTTTTTATCTGGTATGCGGCATTGGTGCTGCCTTGCTACACATGACGGCCCTTTACTTTGAAACAGAACCGATAATTTCAGAATTCAAAACCCTGAGTGCAGAACAGCAAATAATTATTTCCGATAGGTTTTATCAAATAATAGGAGCACCTACCGTTGGTGCTTCTGGTGCTGTTTTTG
>JAYUTQ010000492.1:0-2953 GCA_043755055.1 Chitinophagaceae bacterium
CAAATGCTACCCCTAACGGAAGAGCCATTGTGCATGTAGTAAGCGGTAACTGGGTTAGTAGCTACGATATGATGGAACGATACAAACCTGCCAATAAAGTGTACGCAAAACGTGGCTATACCGTTTTTATGGTGATGCATGGCAGCCAGCCCAAATACAGTGTTGTAGATGAGGTGGCCGATATTAAAAGAGCCGTTCGGTTTATACGATACAACGCTGGTACTTACAATATTGATACGGCACATATCGGTATTACAGGATCCTCTTCTGGCGGCAACCTTTCTTTACTGGTGGCGCTTGCCAATGATGCCCCCAATGCAAAAGCTAAAGATCCGGTGGACCGCCAATCGGCCAGAATTCAAGCTGCTGCTGTTTTTTTTCCACCTACAGATTTGCTGAATTATGGTTTTGCAGGTGGTAATTGGGGAGCTATGACTATGATGCTTGAAAGATTTCGGGTGGCCGGTGCTTTCGATTTTTCGAAACTGGAAGACAGCACCTTTAGGTATAGAACGGTAACAGATTCCATTGCAAAAGTTAAACTTATTAAAGCCGTATCTCCTATTTATGAAGTTAGTTCAGACGATCCGCCAGTTATGCTGGTACATGGCGATGCTGATTTTGTAGTGCCGCTGCAGCAGTCGCAATCTTTATTAAAAAAATTAGAAGCAGAAAAAATACCCAACCGCCTGATTGTAAAAAAGGGAGGTGCCCATGGTTGGAGAGATATGGATATTGAGCAAAAAGAAATGGCTGATTGGTTTGACACTTATCTGAAATAGTTAATTTATCTATTACAGTAAACCAATTAATACACAACAGGGCAATTGTTTTGAAAAACATTTACAAAGCCTCCTCAATTCCTTTTAGTAGTTCAGCTTTATTTAAAGCAGCTTCGTAAAATTTTGAGTAATTTTTTGTAGGGTTAATAATGAGTGTAACAGGTATTACACCACTCCATGTTTTATCTACTGCAGGGCAATAACGGTCGGCATCGGTTTCGTTAAGCCATACCATTGGTGCCACCCATTTTTTCTTATTTACAAATGCTTTCAATTTTCCGTTTGTATACACGTCTTTAGTATCAAGGCTTACCAACAGCAAGCTTACACCTTTCGATTTTAAGGAATCAGTAACGGATAAAAAAATCGGCATTTCTTCCTGGCAAGGTTTGCACCAAGTACTCCAGAAATTTACTACCGTAACACCTTTGGCATTACTATATTGATTAACCAGTTCTTCTACTTTTACCGAAGGAATGTCCTGAGTATAGGCAGTAGCTGTAAAGCAACTAAACATTATTACAACAAATAGTTTCATATCTTTTTTTTAAACAAATGAACCAATCAACTAATCAACAAAAAACTAATCCCTATTCTCAGTCCATTGTTCCCAAAGGTCTGCATGGTGTTCGTCGCTCAGTCTTTTTTCATCATAATGTCCTGCCAATCTTTTTTGCCTAAAGGCTTCATAAACCGTAACTGCACAAGCTACCGAAATATTAAGTGACTGTATAATTCCCACCTGTGGAATTACCATATTACCGTCGGCCAAAGCTCTTATTTCATCACTTACCCCGGTTTTTTCGTTGCCAAAAACTATAGCTATTGGCTGGGTAAAATCAATAGCATATAAATCTACCGAACCCTCACCAAGCCATGTAGTATAAATACGAAAGTTTTTGTTACGCAGTTCTGCAAAGCAGGCTTCGGCATTGTCGTATTGATGTATTGTAAGCCATTTGGCAGCACTGCTGCTGCTTCTTTCGCCAAATTTTTTATGGGTTGGTATTTTGGTATTCAGTACAAAAATATCCTGAATGCCTACGCTTTCGCAGGTACGCATTACAGCCGAAATATTGTGTGGGTCATGCACATTTTCCAATACAAGTGTTACATCGGCTTGCCGTTTACTTAATACCTGTTGTAGCTTTTGGGTTCTTTCCGGGGTCATGTTTTATTCAACTTTATTCACGGTAAAAATAGCTTTTTAAGCCTTTGCTTAAAATGCTGAAGACCAAACTATTTGGTTTGAAGCTCAAATAATCCTGTTTTACAGCTCACTGCTGTGTTTTTTGAGCCATAAAAGAATTTTTATTGAGCTACAATTTATTTTCACACAACCATTTGCATTTGCTCACTCATTGTCAATCCAACTTTTTATTAGTAATGCTGTCTGATTCATAAGCCGTTTATCCAAAAGTATAAATATAACACTGTTAGTATAGCACTACCTTGTACAGTTCAAGCAAGAAAATGTATAACCAATTTGATTTACTGATAGACAGTTATCTGGATAATAAAGTAGGAATAGATACCGGCTTTTTAAATGAAGCACTAAGCAACGGCCTGCGTCAAAATATATTGCAATTACAAAGAGATGAATTGATGACGGACGCCGCTATAGGAAATGATGCAATAAAAGACCCGAAACAAAAAATGAGAGGTGACAAAATCTATTGGATGGATAAAAGCCATGATAATAAATACGAACAGGAATTTTTACACCTGGCAGAAGGTTTTATAGACTGGTTAAATAGCACTTGCTATGCTGGTATTAACGGTTATGAATTCCACTATGCAGTGTATGAAGAGGGGAACGGATACAAACGGCACAAAGACCAATTTAGAAACGACAGCAATAGAAAATATTCGCTCATCAATTATTTAAACAATAACTGGCTTGAGGAAGATGGCGGACAGTTGGTTGTTTATAAGGAAGGTGGAAGCCAATACATTTTACCCCATTCGCAAACAGCCGTGTTTTTTAAAAGCGATGAAATGGAACATGAAGTAACCAAAGCCAACCGGCAAAGAATGAGCATTAGCGGCTGGTTAAAGTGTATGTAAAAATGGCATAAAAAACGGAGCACCAATATGTTTTGCTGATGCTCCGTTAATTATTACCTAAGGCAAAATTTTTATTGCTTCTTTACTGAAATATCTACTTTTTT
>JAYUTQ010000493.1:0-6606 GCA_043755055.1 Chitinophagaceae bacterium
ATTGCCGCAGGGCATATATCTATGCGGCATGGTTTTAGAGGGCCTAACTTTTCTGTAGTAAGTGCCTGTGCAAGCAGCACCAACGGATTGTTGGTAGCAGCAGATAATATTCGCCTTGGCCGTGCCGATGTGATGGTTTGTGGTGGTAGCGAAGCCGTTATCAGCGAAGCAGGTGTTGGTGGTTTTAATGCCATGAAAGCACTTAGTGAACGTAATGATGACCCCGCTTCTGCAAGCCGCCCTTACGATGCCACCCGTGACGGTTTTGTAATGGGAGAAGGTGCAGGTATTTTGGTTTTAGAAGAACTTGAACATGCCCTTGCCCGTGGTGCTAAAATTTATTGCGAATTTGCAGGTGGCGGCGCAAGTGCCGATGCCCACCATATTACAGCCCCGCATCCAGAAGGATTAGGTGCTAAAAATGTAATGATAGCTGCATTAAAAGATGCTGGCATGGATCCTTCTGAGATTGATTACATTAATACCCATGGTACTTCTACACCGCTCGGCGATGGTGCCGAAGTAAAAGCCATTACCGATGTTTTTGGTGAACATGCATACGAGCTTAATATCAGCAGTTCCAAATCTATGACGGGCCACTGCCTTGGTGCAGCCGGCGTTATAGAAGCCATTGCTTGTATAAAATCAGTTATCCACGACATCGTTCCCCCAACGATTAACCACTTTACTGACGATCTTACTTTAGATCCAAAACTCAATTTCACCTTCCATACTGCTCAGAAACGTACCGTTAACGCAGCCCTTAGCAACACATTTGGCTTTGGGGGGCATAATGCTTGTGTGATTGTGAAAAAGTATATAGGTTCTTAATAGGCAAGCTACATTTTCCTCCCACTTTTTAATACTATTGTTTTGCTTGCATTCTGGTGCAAGGCAACAATCTTTTGTGAAAGCCTTTTAGGTTTTTGGGTTTATAAAAAGCCCCATTGCATCGTTTACCTGCCAATTCCCTTGTTTGCTATTAGCAATATCAAGTATATCTCATTTCCTCTTTTCAGTTAAAAAATTCTTTTCTACGTTTTTTAAGACGTTGACAATTATGCCCATAAGGGAAACTTTGCGGCTATAGTTTCCCAATCTTTTTACGCAAAATGCTAAGTGCCTATACTATAAACGGCATGGCATACTGTTGGTAATAATCGCTGCATCTATTAAATTAAAAATAATTTTTATGAAAGCAGCTGTATTCCACTCTCCCAAAAAGATTACTGCCGATAATGTACCCGATCCTGTGTTGGAAAAGGCAGACGATATTATTCTCCGTGTCACTTCCACTGCCATATGCGGGTCGGATCTCCATATTTATAATGGCTTTATACCTCAAAAAACGCCCATGGTAATGGGCCATGAATTTATGGGGATTGTAGAAGATGCCGGAAGTGCCGTTACCAAAGTAAAAAAAGGCGACCGTGTTGTGATTCCATTTCCGATAGCCTGCGGCCATTGTTTCTTTTGCGATCATTTGTTACCGGGACATTGCGAAAACAGCAATCCGGAAAACTATGGGCCGGAAGGTGGCATGCTGGAAGAAAAAGGCGGAGGATTATTTGGCTATACCGATTTGTACGGTGGCTACTCCGGCGGGCAGGCAGAATATGTAAGAGTACCATACGCAAATTATGGCCCACGTAAAGTATCAGATGCGTTATCTGATGAGGAACTGCTTTTCTTAACCGATATTTTTCCCACAGGTTATACCGCAATAGATAAAGCCAATTTAAAAGGGGGCGAAACCGTAGCGGTTTTTGGCTGTGGACCTGTAGGCCTGATGGCGCAAAAAGCAGCCTGGCTAAAAGGTGCCGGAAGGGTTATTGGGCTGGATAGCCTGGATTACCGCCTCGAAATGGCCAAACGGGTATGCGGTTCAGAAGTGGTGAATACAAAAGATCGTAAACAGGCCATAGAACAAGTAAGAGCCATGACCGATGGCAGAGGTGCAGATGTGTGTGTGGACGCTGTAGGCATGGAAGCAGACAGTACTAGTATGGAAAAAGTAGCCAATGTGTTTCAGGGAGAAAAAGGGAACATCAATGCGTTGGAGATGTGCCTTTCGGCGGTGCGTAGAGGCGGAACGGTTTCTATATTGGGTGTTTACGGTATGCCTTATGACAACTTTCCTATTGGTCAGGTCTTCGATAAAGGGCTGATCATTAATTCGGGACAAGCACCTGTTCAGAAAGATATAGATGAACTAATAGAACATGTGGAAGCTGGCCGGATTAAACTAAACGATATTGTAACCCATCGCCTGCCATTGGCCGATATTGAACATGCATATGATATTTTTAATGAGAAGAAGGAGGATTGCGTAAAAATAATATTGACTCCATAACCACAGGAAACATAAGCCCAAAATGGACATTATTACAATTGCAGGTATTGCCGCAAGCCTGTTTACAGGCTTCTCTCTTGTAACCTAAGTATATGTTTCTTTAATCTTCGGTATAAAAAGTTAGAAGCATAATGGGTTTAAGAATAGGTAGTAAAATAAAATGGGGTATTGTCCATTAATAGACAACACCCCATTTCTATGTAAATTAAATATACTTACAGCAAATCCATCGCCTGTACAAACGAAGTACAAACAATCGGTAATATCAGCCAAAACCACTGACCATAAGGCGAACCTACAAGCAGCCATAGCATTGCTACAAGAGAGATAAAAAATATGGCCCAATGCTTACCAGTGCTTTTTTGTGTACGTTCCATGTAGTTATGTTTTTGTGTTGCTGCAAATATAAAGCGGAGATACCAAATATTGCTGCAGTTTTAATTGGCTGTAATTATTTATTTTCTTCCTTGGTTCCACCTTCTTGCGGAGGCCGTTGTTGTGGTGGTCTTGGCTGCTGCGGTGGCCGCTGTTGGTTTTGTGGTGGCCGCTGCTGTTGCGGGCTACGAGGCTGCTGATTTTGCGGCGGCCGTTGTTGGTTTTGCGGTGGTCGCTGCTGTTGCTGCCCGTCTTGTTGTGGTGGCCTTTGGCCCTGTGGTGGTCGCTGACCTTGCGGCGGTCTTTGCTGCCCCTGATTTTGTTGTGGTGGACGCTGACCCTGTGGCGGTCTTTGCTGTTGCTGTGCCTGTTGGTTGGGCGATATTCCTTGTCGTGGGTTACGGTTCTGGCTGTTATTATCCCTATCTCTTGGGTCTCTGCGATCGTTAAAACCTTGTGGAGGCCTGTTGTTGCTATTGCCCCTGCGGCTGTTTTTATCCAGGCTTTTCAGGGTTATTTGTCCTACAAGCTCTACAAATTCCGGTTCTTTTTCTACCTGCTTGCTGCTTACTATTTCTACCGGTTGCAGTTCGTCTACTGCAATGCCTTTTGCATTTTGTTCTTTAATTTCTTTTACCCGGCTAATAGCAAGCGGATATTGTTTGCTGCTGTCTGGTAATGTGTACCACATCAGGTTTTTAAAAATGTCTTTTTTTACCAAATAAGCTTTGCCTCGGGTGGTCATCAGGTCGTCGGCATTTTCGGGGAAAGCTTTTAGTGCATCCAGATAGGTATCCAGCTCATAATTGAGGCAGCATTTAAGCCTGCCGCATTGGCCGCTGAGTTTGGTTTGGTTAATACTCAGGTTTTGGTAACGGGCTGCCTGTGTGTTTACACTTTTAAAATCGGTAAGCCATGTACTGCAGCAAAGTTCACGGCCACAGCTTCCGATGCCGCCCACTTTGCCGGCTTCCTGCCGGGCACCTATTTGCCGCATCTCTACTTTTACTTTAAAGTCGCCGGCAAAAACCCGTATCAGTTCTCTAAAATCCACACGGTCGTCGGCTGTATAAAAGAAAGTGGCTTTTTTACCATCTGCCTGAAATTCTACTTCGGCCAGTTTCATTTGCAGATTGAGTTGGCGGGCCATAGCACGGCTGCGAATCAGCGCTTCCTTTTCACGGCTTTTGCTTTCCTTCCATTTTTCTAAATCGGCGCTGCCGCTGCGGCGCAGTATTTTTTTCATGTCGGCCGAATCTTCGGCTACGCCACGTTTTTTTAACTGCATCCTTACCAGTTCGCCATTAAGGCTTACTTCGCCTACATCAAAACCGCTTGTACCTTCTACGGTAACCAGTTCGCCTTTTTCGTAATACTGAAAAGACGGATTGCGGTAAAATTCCTTGCGGCTGCCCTGGTTAAAACTTACCTCAACAATTTTGCAACTGCTTTCGGGGTCGCTAAAAGGCAGGTTGGCCAGCCAATCGTGTACGTTCATACGATTGCATCCGCCACTGCTGCATCCTCCGTTACTCTTGCATCCGCCCGGTTTTCCATCTTTGGCGGTGCCACAACTTCCACATCCCATTCTATAAAATTTTGACCCTTATTTCCGCCAAAGGCGAAAAAAAGGAATGGTGATTGAATAATTAAAACGTGGAGAAGATGATTTTTAGCCAGCGGCAGTTGCTATAATTAAGCCGCATTGGTAATCGCATGGTACATTCCGTTTATTACGGATCGCTTGTACATCAGAACCTTTATTGAGCCCTTTTAATGGGGGCGTTGCATCCCTGTATTGTAATCTAAAAGATATTCCAATTCCTTACAGATTAACTGTTTACAGTTTTTAAAACGGATATATTATGTTCAATAAAGCCTTACAATACTTTGTGCGTTACCAGCAATTGCTTATGCAAACTGCTATTAAAAAACCTTCTTCTCTACATGGAACATTAAAATCCATACCTCTTTCAAAGGTTTAAAATTTTAGATTCCGTTATTTATATTGCTATATGTTGATGATAGAATCAGACATCGTTTTAGAAAACGCAGCCTTTTCTGCTAATGTTGTAAAAGTATTGTTTTCTCTAACACAATGCTGCGCAGCTTTAAGGTAAGTGCCTGAAAAAGCATTTTTGCATTCGCATTGCGTTCTATGTAATAACTAGCTTGTTCCAGTTCTTTAACCAAAGCCTCCTGCTGATTAATGCCGGCAATTTTATTTAGCCGCTGTGCAAAATCCATTTCTGCCTCCGGCAAACTCAATCTTTCGGGGCCCAGAACCCTTACCCGAATGCTTTGCTCCAACAGGTTTACAAAGTATTTTAAAAACTGCTTTTGCTTTTCACGGCCCAGTTCGTTCATTTCGGCAATCCATTCCTGCTGCATTTTTGGTGTGCCTTTTATGGCTGCATTTAGCCATTGGCGCAAAAGCGATTGCCAGTCGGCATCGTTATGTTGCAGCATTTGCAGGGCTTCATGGTAGTTACCTTCGGCCATCATCGAAATCTGACGGGCTTTGTCTCTGTCTACGCCGCCCTTTTCCACCAGTGCGTTTTCAATGTCTTCATTGGCCGGCAGGCCCACCCGTATTAGCTGGCAACGAGATAATATAGTAGGCAAAATAGCTTCCTCATTTTCTGTAACCAATAAAAACAAGGTATTGGGTGGCGGCTCTTCTATGAGTTTAAGCAGACGGTTGCCCATATTGCCCAAGTATTCGGGCATCCACATAATCAGTATTTTCCATGGGCTTTCAAAGCTTTTAAGGCTTAGTTTATGGAGGATATGATCACATTCCAGTTTGCTGATATTGCCTTGCTTGTTTTCAGCACCAATAAACTGCAGCCAGTCGAATGCATTACCGTAGGGCATCTGCTTCATAAATTCCCGCCATTCTGTAATCCAATCATTACTAATGGCTTCTTTTTTTCTTTTGGCATCGTTAATAGCCGGAAAAGAAAAATGAATATCGGGATGAACCAGTTGGGCCGCCTTTATGTAGGCAGGCATTTCGGCAATAGCGTCGGGTTGAGGAGTATTTTGGTCTACCGTTGACGGTTCAATGTCCACCGAAATTGAACCGTTTGATGGCGTTCCAAAAAGATCAGGAGCATCGAAAAGCGAAACCGGTTGACGGTCAACTGTCGACGGTTTCCTGTTCGGATCAGGCATACAAACGATGTATGAAGCAAAAGCCATGGCCAACGACAAGGCACCGCTACCCTCTTTCCCTACCATCAAAATAGCATGGCTCAGGCGGTTTGCCTGTACCATTTCTATCAGGTGGTTTTTGGTTTCATGTAATCCTATAACATCTTTCAGTAGCATAAAAAAAGCCGAAGCGTTTGCTTCGGCCAAATATAATTGGAAAACTTTTCAGTTTGCAGTTGGACAGTTTGCAGTTTGCAATCCTAACTGGAAAATTTATAGTTTAATAGAGCAACTTAAAATTCGGTAGTGTCTCA
This sequence comes from Chitinophagaceae bacterium, assembly GCA_043755055.1. Classification (GTDB taxonomy): domain Bacteria; phylum Bacteroidota; class Bacteroidia; order Chitinophagales; family Chitinophagaceae; genus JAZKFT01. The sequence goes on from JAYUTQ010000493.1 coordinate 6,199, forward strand.
GTTTGAATATTGTTGATTTCAGATGCTTGACCGAATAAGCAGAGTGTTTGTTACCTTTGCTATTATGGCAAAAGCAAAGCGTCCAACGGACATAAACCAAAGAGCAAAAAACATATTAGATATAGCTACTGGTGATGTTGGAGATACGATAACACCACAAGATGAACTAAAAAAGGCTGCGGCTGCATTAGGCAGGGCTGGCGGCTTGAAGGGAGGTAAAGCCAGGGCCGCATCATTAACGCCGGAGAAACGGAAGGAGATAGCGCAAAAAGCGGCTGCCAAACGATGGGGCATTTCATAGGCTTTCACTATTTTGATTAAAATGTAACACCTGCGACTCTTTTGTAGATCGCAGGTGTTTTACATTATGGCCGGGGATGGGGGTAAATGGATAAATAGCATGGCAAA
>JAYUTQ010000494.1:0-2943 GCA_043755055.1 Chitinophagaceae bacterium
TAAATGGATTGCCAATGGATTGTTGCGAAAATTCCAATGTTCGCCAAAAATCGTAATGAGCCTTATCTATATTGCAAAATTTAGCTTCAACAGTATCACCCTTTTTAAAAAAACCGGCGTTTTCAAAATCAATTTCTGTGTTTCTATCCTGGCCTTTATCTACCTGTACGGTGTAGGTGGTTCCGTCCACCACATCATCATCAAAAACAGAATTAAAGCCTGGCAAAAACGCACTGTCGTTAATGCTGGTAAAATAGCGTACATAATCGCCGAGCCCCGGCGGATCGGTAATTTTCGCAAACACAATTCTTTTGGTTGTGTCCGGATTATCCGGAGCCCTCTTCCACCAAAGCGAATCTAATTTTTTAGCAAGGTTTGGTATGCGTGTATTGGCAGTGTAGGTTTTGCCATTTACCAAAATGGTCATCTTGTAATTAGTGTTAAGCCTGCCGAACATAATTTGCGAAAGATTGGAACTATCTACCGAATATACATACACCGTATTGGCACCGGCGGGCAGGGCATACTCTCTAAGTTCTACCGATCTGCTACCATCGCTAATGGTAATTTTTGCGTTGCGAACAAATGATTTGGATAATAAATCAGCCGAAAGCTTGCTGAAATAATTGAACGATTTGGAGAGATACACCACAGGAGGCTGATCATTTTCGATGGTGGCATCTACTACAAGCACTTCGTCGCTGGCTTTCAACTGAATGTCGGCTTCCTTTTCGCAGCCGGTTGCCAGAAAACCAACTATTAAAACAATGGGATATAACAATATTTTCATTGAGGCCGAAGGTAACAGTTAGGGGATTAGGAATTAGGAGATTGGGGGTTAGGGATTAGGAGTAAATGTTATGTAAATGAATATTTGTGGTTTCATTACAAAAAATAATTACAAAAAGTTGAGCACACTATTAATATTCTTTAAGTTTTACACCCATTAACTAATCCCCAATCCCTAATCCCCAATCTCCCAATCCCTAATCCCTATTCCGCCAATCAACTTAACCATCTTGCCTTTGGTACAAATAAGCTTAAAGCCCGTGATTAACAATTATAGATTTGTATTATTGTATACAGTAGGCAAATTTAATCGAGGGTAAAACATGAAAAATATCAATCAGCGGTACTGGCTCTGTCAGGTAGGCGGATGGGGTGCATTTATATTGCTGTACACATTTTTCTATTTTACCCTGGGCATTAAAGAAAAAGAACAGCCCAATTTTTTTACCCAACTATTTTTAGAAGCCTTTCAGGGCCTTGTTATTACACATATTATGCGTTTGGTGATTAAGGAGACAAAGCTGCTGGAAAAGAAATTAAACCATCAGATTTTCGGATTGATTGCCATCACTTTTATGTTTGCTGTAGCTTTTTCTTTTGTAAATATTTTTACCGAAAAACTACTTCAAATTGAGTCACCTAAAATGGTGCAATACACCCTCTCTAACAAACTTATCCGTACCACGTTTGGGTTTATCCTCTTCCTTACCATCTGGAACCTTATTTACTTTACCTACCATTATATTGGCCGCAGCCGCCGGGAGCAAGTGGATAAAATAAGGCTGGAAGCATTGGTAAAGGAGCTGGAATTAAAAACGATTAAAGCCCATATCAATCCACATTTTATTTTTAATGCCCTTAACAGCATCCGGGCTTTGGTAGATGAAAACCCGATACGTGCCAGAACGGCCATTACAGAACTCAGTAATATTTTACGTAGCAGCATGACGAGTGATAAAGTAGAAACTGTAACCCTGGAAAAAGAGCTCAATATTGTAAAAGATTATCTGGCATTGGAACAGATTCGTTTTGAAGAACGATTACAGGTAAAAATGCATATAGATGAGGACACGCTGGACCAACAAGTACCACCAATGATGCTGCAAACATTGGTAGAAAATGCTATTAAGCATGGTATTGGTAAAACGGTAGCAGGCGGCCATATTTCCATCACCAGCGATTTTAAAGACGACCACCACGAACTGATTATTAGAAATACCGGCCACCTTAACGGAAGCCTTGGCGAAGAAGGCTTTGGTATTGGCAGCACCAAAAACCGGCTCAACCTGTTATATGGAGGCAAAGCAGCATTCCAAATTAAAGACCTGAATGACAATGAAGTAGAAGCTAAGGTTACATTGCCGGTGAATTTTTAATACCCAATGGTCAGTAAGTCATTAAGTCATTAGTCATTATTTTGATTTTGAATGAAAATAGAATCTAAGAATCCCTTAAAAAAAATGACTAATGACTTAATGACTTACTGACCAATGACCTACTGACCAATGAACATAGAACCAGTATCCAATCATCCCAAAATCTTTCAATCCTAGTACATGATAAAGAGAGCCATCATTATAGACGATGAACGCCTTGCAAGAACCGAACTGCGTAAATTATTAATGGATTTTCCTGAAATAGAAGTGGTGGACGAAGCCACAAACGTGGATGAAGGAATAGACAAAATAGACCAACACCACCCCGACCTGATTTTTTTAGATATACAAATGCCCGGCAAAACCGGCTTTGATTTATTGCAGGAAATAGACCGTGCCCCGCATGTAATTTTTACCACCGCTTACGACGAATTTGCCATCAAGGCGTTTGAAGTGAATGCCCTTGATTACCTGATGAAACCTGTGGAGCCACGCCGCCTCGCCGATGCCATCCACAAGTTTAACGAGGTAATGATAAAAGAAACCGTGGGCACCGGCGAATACATTAACCGTGATAAACTGAACGATAACGATCAGGTTTTTGTAAAAGATGGCGAACGCTGCTGGTTTGTAAAACTGAATGAAATCCGCCTGTTTGAAAGTGTGGGCAACTACGCTAAAGTATTTTTTGGCCCTAACAAACCACTCATTTTAAAAAGCCTGAATGCCCTTGAAGAGCGGCTGGACGATAAAGTATTTTTCAGGGCCAACCGCAAGC
>JAYUTQ010000495.1:0-6599 GCA_043755055.1 Chitinophagaceae bacterium
AAATATTGCTGGAATAGTAGCAATCAAAGCACAATATAGTATTCTGATGGCTGATGCGGAAACAGCTGAAATTTACGGAGAAATAAAAACCGGATTGCGAAAAAAAGGAAAACCCATTCCCGAAAATGATATTTGGATTGCAACTATTGCAATTCAACATCAATTAAAATTAATTAGTAGAGACGGCCATTTTAAAGAAGTGGACAGGCTGGACTGGGAGGTATGGTAGCTGATTCTTGCCCCAACTACCCACCTCCTTTTTCTCCCTACCCAATCCTTCCCTTAGCTTTGCCGCCATGCGAAAAATTATTAACGATCCGGTGTACGGGTTCATTACGCTGCAGCATCCGCTGGTGTTGCAGATAGTGGCCCACCCTTATTATCAAAGGCTGAGAAGAATACACCAAATGGCATTGGCATCACTCGTATATCCGGGTGCGGTACATACAAGGCTGCACCATTCGCTGGGTGCCTACCACCTTATGTTTCAGGCTTTGGAAGAACTAAAACGAAAAGGCAACGACATTACTACCGAAGAAGAAATAGCAGCCAAAATTGCCATACTGCTACACGATGCCGGCCATGGCCCGTACAGCCATGCATTAGAAGGTGCCTTAATGCCCGGCGTACACCACGAAGAAATGAGCCTGCAGATTATGCACCAACTGAACCTGGAGTTTAACGGGCAACTGCAAATGGCCATCGATATTTTTACAGATGTGTACCCCAAAAAATACCTGCACCAACTCATCAGCGGACAGCTTGATGTAGACCGCATGGACTACCTGACCCGTGACAGCTTTTTTACTGGTGTAAGCGAAGGCGTAATTGGTTACGACCGCATTATCAATATGTTTACTGTGCACAACGGCGAACTGATGGTGGAAGAAAAGGCCATTTACAGCATCGAGAAATTTTTGGTAAGCCGCAGGCTGATGTATTGGCAGGTGTACCTGCACAAAACCGTGTTGGTAGCGGAGCAAATGCTAAAAAAAATAATCAGCCGGGCCAGGGAAGTAGCACAAAACAGCGGTACCACCATTGATTATTTTTTGCAAAAAGACAGCTTCGATATCCATTCGGAAGCGTTGCTCCAACGCTTTGTGGCATTGGACGATTATGATGTAATGATGGCCATAAAGCAATGGCAGCATCACCCCGATAAAGTGCTGGCAGCCTTATGCGGCGGTATTCTCAACCGAAGGTTGCTGAAAATAAAATTTAATGCCGAAGCGTTTGATGAGGCATTCATTGCACAAAAAAAACAGGAAGCGATGGCAAGACATGGCATTACCGAAGCCGAGGCTGGCTATCTTATTTTTACCGGTACGGTAGGCACCACCACTTACGACAGCAGCGATGAACGCATTCATATTTTGTTTAAAGACGGCTCGGTAAAAGACATTTCTGAAGTAGATAATGCACTGATACAAAACAGCCTCGCCGCCACAGTTCTTAAATATTATATTTGTTACCTGCCGTAACATTCCGAATTTTCAGAGTGGTTACTAAGTCATTGGGTCATTGGTCAGTAGTCATTTTTAAAGATGATTTTAAATGGGGTAAAACTCCACGCAATGACCATTGACTATTGACCAATTGACCAAAACAATAACCCTGGCATTTTTTAAACTCATAATTGGTATGACATTTTCCGCTTCGCAGATTGCAGCCATCATTAATGGAACCATTGAGGGTAACGCAAACGCTACCGTAGATAATTTTGGTAAAATAGAAGAGGCCACAAGCGGCCAACTGGCTTTTTTAGCCAACCCCAAATACGAAGAACATTTATACACCACCCGGGCCAGTGTTATCATTATTAATGCCAGTCAGGAACTGAAGCAAGCCATTAGCGCAACCCTAATACGGGTGCCGGATGCTTACAGTGCTTTTGCCACTTTGCTGGACACGTATCAAAAACTACAAACTCAGCAGCTTACCGGTATTGAGCAGCCATCGTTTATACACGACACAGCTACTATTGGCGAAAATGTATATGTAGGTGCATTTGCATACATTGGTAAAAACGCCATCATAGGCAACGGCGTAAAAATTTTTCCGCAGGTATTTATTGGTGATCATGTGGCCATTGGAGACGGTACTATTGTAATGCCCGGCGTAAAGATTTACCACGATTGTAAGCTTGGTAAAAACATTACCATACATGCCAGCACCGTAATTGGCAGCGATGGTTTCGGCTTTGCCCCGCAGCCCGATGGCAGCTTTAAAAAAGTGCCGCAAATAGGCAATGTGGTAATAGAAGATGGCGTGGAAATTGGCAGCAACTCCAGCATAGACAGGGCAACTATTGGCAGTACCATAATAAGAACCGGTGCCAAAATAGACAACCTGGTACAGATAGCCCACAATGTAGAAGTGGGTAGTAATACTGTAATAGCGGCCCAAAGCGGCATTAGCGGCAGCACCAAACTGGGCAAAGGCGTAATGATTGGCGGACAGGTAGGTATTGTGGGCCATTTACAAATAGGCGATGGTGCTAAGGTAAATGCCCAAAGCGGCGTTAGTAAAAACATAGAACCGGGCAAGGCGGTAACCGGTTCTCCGGCATTTGATTATACCGCTGCTCTGCGCAGCCAGGCCATGGCTCGTAAACTGCCGGAAATGCAAAAGCGATTAAAGGAACTGGAGAAAATTGTGGAAGGGTTACGCCCGGCTTAATTGGATATTAAAAGAAAAATCTTTACATTGAACATGAACATAGCCGCCGAACTTACCTTTAAAACTGCCCGCAGCGGCGGCAGCGGCGGGCAAAACGTAAACAAGGTAGAAACCATGGTGGAAGGTTATTGGGATTTGGCCAATAGCCTGTTGGTAACCGACGAACAAAAAATAATACTTTCCGAAAAGCTGGCCAACCGAACCAATAAAGATGGACAGGTGCAGATAAAAAGTCAGGTTCATCGCAGCCAGTTAGCCAACAAAGAAGAAGTAATAAAAAAGTTCAATGATTTGGTTAAAAAAGCGTTGGAGAAAAAGAAACCCCGCATAGCAAGCAAACCAAGTAAAGCAGCTAAAGAGAAGCGGATTGCATCTAAGAAAAGGGAAGGAGAGAAAAAAGCACTACGAGGAAAGGTTATTGATTTCTGAATTTAATTTTATCAGCTACGAAAGCCGGATGTAACAGTTTGGGTTATCAATTAAACTTCAAAGCATACTATTACCCATATTTTCAACCTTCTTTTTTTGGCAAAAAAAATTTCCATATTATCTACTCTTCTTTGCATTGCGGTAATTACTTCATTAGGGGTTTCCTGTAAAAAAAAGAAAGATGTAGCAATGCCACAAACCACTTCGGTAGGTTTTAGCATACCTGCTGGCTGGCCTGCCATTAAATACAATCTGGATAGCAATAAGCTTACACAGCAGGGGATAGACCTTGGCCGTAAATTATTTTACGAAGGTAAATTGAGCAAGGACGGGCAGTTTCCCTGTGCCAGTTGCCATCAGTCGTTTGCGGCCATGGCCACTTTTGACCATAATCTTAGCCATGGTTTTAACGGGCAGTTTACCACCCGCAATGCACCATCGCTGGCCAACCTTGCCTGGCAATCTTCCTTTCATTACGATGGCGGTATTAACCACCTGGATGCACAACCATTAGCACCCATTACAGCCCCAAACGAAATGGCCGAAACCTTGGAAAATGTGCTGAACAAATTGAGGGCCGATGCTAAATACCCGGCCATGTTTACAGCCGCCTATGGCGATGCTACCATTAATACCCAACGCATGGTAAAGGCTTTGAGCCAGTTTATGCTTACCATGGTAAGTGCCAATAGCAAGTACGATAAGGTGAAACGTGGCGAGGCTTCATTTACCCTGCCCGAACAATTAGGCTACGATATTTTTAAGGCTAAGTGTGCCACCTGCCACCCCGAACCATTGTTTACCGATTTTAAATTTCGCAACAACGGGCTGGCATTGGATCCCAATAACAAAGACTTTGGAAGAATGGGCATTACCAATAACAAAGCCGATTCTTTAAAATTTAAAGTGCCGTCTCTACGCAATGTAAACGTAACCTTTCCCTACATGCACGACGGCCGCCTGTATAGCCTCTACGATGTGCTGGACCACTATAGCAGCAACGTGGTAAATGGCCCTACCACCGATCCGTTGGTAAAAAATAAAATACCCCTTTCCAATTTTGAAAAGGGGCAATTAGTAGCTTTTATGATATCGCTAACCGATACTGCTTTTAGTAAAGATCCAAGGTTTACAGCACCCAACTAAGGCGATATCCGTTTTTCTTTTACGCCATTTATCCTTGTTTCCTGCGCCGTGCCAACATCTGTATCAGGGCTTCTTTTTGCTTTTGTACTTCGGCGGTTTGGTCTTGTTGCCGCTTGGTATTTTCTACAATATCCTCCTGTAATTTCTTCAATTTCTTTTGCATGTCTTCGCCATCATCTACCATGTTTTTATATTTTTTCTCCGCTCTTTTTACTTCGTCGTCCTGCTTTTTTATTTCCAGTTCCAGGCTTAGGTCTTCCGTATTTCCTTTTAAAGAATTTAAAAAAACATCGGTACCTGCTGCAATGCCTGCCACTGTACCCGAGCTGGTAGCGTCGGTGGTAACGCCAATTGGGTTTACAATCATATAAACGGTACTGGCATCTTTTTCTTTACGGCTTTTCCTTTCTACTTTAATCAATGCGTCTATCGGTGTGCCGCTAATTTCGGGTATCACTACATTGCGGTATTCCAGAAATCCCTTTTTTTCTTTTGATGGAAGGCCCATTTTTTTAAACCTTTCTTTAATGGCATCTTCGGCCACACCTGGTGCAAAAGGCAAATCCATAATGTAGCAGGGTACTATTGTTTTGTCGTACTCTACAGTGCCCTGGCGGCTTTGTGCCATGGCTTGTATGGAGATAAATACTACAACCGCTAACAGTAATTTTTTCATAGGTATAATTTTTTCTCAAGATAAAAATATGCCAAAAGGAGTTGCATAATAAAATCAAAATTGCTGGCTGTAGTGCTTTGATTATTTTTACCGCTTAATAAAGTAAACATTGGGTAACATAAAAAAGCTTGCGGGGCAAACGATCTGGTATGGCGTGCCTACAATTGCCAGCAGGTTTCTGGGCTATATTTTAATGATTTTTTTGTACCGCTGGTATGGCCCAAATGTTACGGCTTCCATAACACAGGTGTACGCTGCCATACCGTTTCTCAATATTTTATTTACCTACGGCATGGAAACAAGTTATTTCCGTTTTGCCCAAAATATTGATAAACAGCAACTTTATAACACTCTCAATATTTCGCTGATAGTAAGTACTGTACTGCTTTCCGTGCTATTGCTATTTAATACAAACCTACTGGCTGCGGCTTTGGATATGCCCGACAAACCGGAGTATTTCCGTTGGATGGTGTACATTCTTTTTTTGGATACATTATCTACCCTGCCATTTGCCAAACTACGGCAGGAAGGCAGGCCCAGAAAGTTTGCCATGATAAAAGTGCTGAATGTATTGATTACCATAGGGCTTGTTTTTTACTGGCTACGCATTTGCCCCGCCATTTATGCCACCAACCCCGACAGTATTTTTTTAATTGGTTATAATACTACCACCGGCATTGGTTATTTTATTATTGCAAACGTGGTGGCAAGTGCTGTAACACTTATTATGCTGTGGCAGGAGTGGAAAGGATTTTCTTTTTCGTTCAATAAAAAACTGTGGGTTCAGGTATTTAAGTACGCATATCCATTAATTATTGTGGGGCTTGGCGGTATGATTAATGAGTTAATAAGCCGCCTTGTGTACACACGGGTACTCGATTTGCCCATAGAAGAAGAGCAGCGGCAGTTGGGCATTTTTGGTGCTAATTATAAACTGGCCGTACTTATTACCATGTTTATACAGGTATTTAAAATGGCGGCAGAACCATTTTTCTTTAACCAAAGTGCTGATAAAAACGCACCACGAACCTATGCCCGGGTAACCAAATTTTTTGTAATCGCCTGCACCATAATGTGGCTGGCCATTGTGCTTAACCTTGATTGGATTACAAAACTGGCCTACGGCAAAAATTACAAAGAATACTCAGAAGGAGCCCATATCATCCCCATATTAGCGATGGCTTCGGTGTTTTTAGGGGTGTATTATAATCTTAGTGTTTGGTACAAACTAACCAACCGCACCTGGACCGGCGCCTGGATTACCATTGCCGGAGCCGTAATTACACTGGTACTAAATGTTTGGTGGATACCCATTTTTGGCTACAGCGGCAGTGCCTGGGCCACTTTTATTTGCTATGCTTTTATGATGGTAATTAGCTATGTGCTGGGGCAAAAGCATTACCGTATTCCCTATGCCTGGAAAAAATTACTGGCTTATTTGGTTATTACTGTGCTCATCTTTTTGCTACACCGCTGGGTTTCAGGATTGGTACAAATACCTGTTATCAATTTTATTACAGGGCTTTTTCTAATGGGGCTTTATTGTTTGTTTATCCTTAGAATAGAAAAAAGGGAATTTCAGAAAATGCCGGGGATTGGGCGGTTTTTGAAATGATGGGGTAGGTATCTATCTCATTTTTATCCGCCATTTATCCGCCAAATTCGA
>JAYUTQ010000496.1:0-6579 GCA_043755055.1 Chitinophagaceae bacterium
CAAAAGGGTTTGGGCTGTTAAAAACGGGGGAAATTGATTCTTTTATAAGTGCAGGTAATACCGGTGCCATGTTGGTAGGCACTATGTTTTCCATCAAAACCATTGAAGGTGTAATGCGGCCCACCGTTTCCACCATTGTTCCCAGAGAAAATGGTAAAACCGGTTTGATACTGGATGTAGGTATCAATGCAGACTGTAAGCCGGAAATGCTGAATCAGTTTGCTACATTGGGTGCAGGTTACGCACAATATATTCTGGACATTGAAAACCCTACCGTAGGACTAATAAATATAGGAGAAGAGGAAGGAAAAGGCAACATGCTAACCCAGGCTACTTTTCCTTTATTAAAAGAAAATAGTGCCATCAATTTTATAGGCAATATAGAAGGCAGGGATATTTTAGGCGACAAAGCTGATGTAATGATTTGCGATGGCTTTACCGGCAACATACTTTTAAAATTACTGGAATCGTTACATCCCATTACCGAAAGACAAGGCATTAAACATCCATATTTTGATCGTTTTAATTTCGAACAGTATGGTGGCACCCCTGTTTTGGGAGTACAAAAGCCGGTTATTCTTGGGCACGGAATAAGTAGTGCTGAGGCTTTTAAGAATATGATATTTGTAGCTGAAAAAATGATTACCAGCGATATGCTAATTAAAATGCAGGAAAGTTTTAAAGCATAGTTGTTTTTTTTACAGAACGTTGGCTTCTGGCAGTATCCAACCCTATCTGGTTGGTATAATTTTAATAATTACTACGCTCTCTATTTTGCCGTTTTTATATTGTTTTCTATGTTGAATATCAATGCTCCTGATATCATCGGAGTCTCTATTTTCTTCATTAATATTTTCAACGTCCTCGGTAACCGTAGTATTGCTGCTTTCAGAAATAGTGGCTGTTATTTTTTTTTCTATTTTACGGTTTATTACTTTACCCTTCTTTGCAAATGGGTTATTAAATTCAAAATGAAAATCTTTCTCCATATCATTTAGTTGCACAATTTCGGGCAATTTTATAGTATAGGAAAACGATTTGCCGGTAACTGATTTGCCCTTTGCAAAAACATCTTTATGGTCAGTAGTAACATTGTTAGCATTCTTATCTGCTGCAGCATACAGTTCGTCTGTTTCATCCTTTTCATCACCGGGCTTGCAAATGATGGCTTTACTTAACGTTGTTCTAAATCTTTTTGAATGGTTTTTGAAATTAAATACAACCTTGTTTTCCTGTTGTTGATGCATATCGTTTATTTCAGCTTCTAGTTCAGCATTATGCTGCATTCTGGCTTGTTCTACAGCTTTTCTCAATTCTATTGTAGCCTTTACATTCTCTGCTGTTTGTCTTTTTCTATCGTAAGTTATTCTAGTGTTTTCTTCAAAAGCCGGGCTTTCAAATGGTGCGGTGGGTAGTGTACCCAAATAGGAAGTAATGGGAGGTAATGGAGCAACCTTAAAATTGGGTGCTGCAATTTTCATCATTTTCGGGAACGATTTCATAGCCTCATTTAATTTTTGCAAAGCTGGAACCATATAAGCATCTAAATTTTTGAAGCGGAGTGCCTTTTCGTTCAACTCAAGGTTTTCCAAATCTTTTGCTGCTGCTTCAAGTTTTTCTATTGCTTCGGTATTATCCGAAATTTTTTCGGCCCACTTTGTAACATTTTCTATGTAGGGCTGCATATCCCTTTCCATTTGTTCACCATACGCTTTACCCATTTCTTCTGCCTCTTTGCCTATAATTTCAGCATTTGCTTCCATTTCTTTCAGGTGTAAATTTTCTGTAAAACCTTGTATGGTTTTTACCAAATCGAAGGCGGCTGGTACCGCAGGCGGCGGTGTAATGGTTTTGGTAGCTTCGGTACTTTTTTTAGTAGTTTGATTATTTGAAAGTGCCGTATTGGCAACAGGGGTTTTAATCTTTGGCTTGGGTACTATTACCGTAAAACCCAAACCAAGAATGGTAAGCAGTAAAAGCATAGACAACTGCTGCCTGTAATTAAATGCATGTGGCTGTGGCGCCACCATCCGTTTTACCCTGTTTAGTAATTGAAAAGATTTGTTGTCTTTAGCACTTAAGGCCAATAATGTAGCAGCATTATTTTTTTCTATGGTAAGCAAAGCCTTGGCATAATCTTTAGCATTGTACTGAAACTGCAATACATAATCATCGCAGCTATTTTCCCTTTCCTGCCTTATCTGCTTTAGCAGCAAACGCATAAACGGATTAAAGAAAAGACTGATTTCAGCAATTTGTACAAAAATATTAACCAGGTAATCGTGGCGGCGAATATGCGCCAATTCGTGTAGCAGTATAGCTTCTACCTGTTGGGTGCTAAGGCTGTTAAGGCTGGCTACGGGAAGTAGAATAATGGGCTTCCAAAAGCCCATCGTTAATGGGCTTTGCACATATTGAGAAGAAAAAACTTTTACTTTTTGTTTAATCTGTAAAATTTCAGCATTGCGTTGCACAAACAAACGCCATTGTACATCTACTTTTCCCAGCCCTTGCGTAGCAAAGAATTTTACCTGCCTGAAACCATTAACAAGCCTTATACCCAGCATTAAAAAAACAAGCAAATACCCACAGCTAATATAAGGTGACAAACTTTTTAAAGAAGCCAATACAGAATGATAGAGGTACAATGCCTGATTTACATACGATGAACGATCCACATTTTCGTTTGCATCAGTAAAAGTATAAACGGGTGAATAAACTTGTAGCGGAGCATTTACATAGGTGTAAAAAAATGTGGCTGCAAACCATAAAAAACCTGCCAGCGATGCAATGGTTGCAAACTGGTACTTCCGGGATGCATTTAAGGTAAATAGCCCCGTTATGGCCGTATATAGCAGCCATATAGCAGCTACCTGCCACAAAGAGTTACCAATGGCACGGCCAAGGGCTTGCAAAAAAGCCGATTGTTCGATGGGGAACATGAGCGGTTATTTTAATTGATCCAACAATTGCTGAATTTCTTCTATCTCTTTTTTGGATGGCTTTTTATTGCCAAAAGCCTGCATCATCAGTTGCGATGCGGAGCCTTCGAAAAGGCTGTTAACCATTTTGCCCACAATATTTTGTTGAGTTTTGTCCTTGCTCACATTGGCTTTGTAAATGTGTGTTTTGCTGCTGTCATCCCGGGTTACCAAGCCTTTTTCATGCATTATTTGCATTAGTTTAAGGGTTGTGGTGTAGCCGGCGTCTTTCAGATCACTTAAAGCCTCATGTACCTCTCTTACTGTTGCAACACCTTTTTGCCATAGCACCTGCAATATTTCCAGTTCACTCTCCGTAGGTTTTGGCGACAACGATTTTGACATAAATTTTGTTACATTTTCTCAAATGTACGATTCAATTCGTAAAGGGATTGCAAAAATTATGGGAGGTTTTATTGGGGGGAGGAGTGGAAATAAAAAAAGTGGAACCCCTTTTGGAATTCCACTTTATATCAATTGCATTTACAATTTAGTCCAAGCCACGAAGTGGTTCAATAATAATAGCCACGGGTGCAACCCGTGGTTAAAGTGAGTTCGGAATAAACCAACCCCAAAGGGGTTGAACTGAATACTCGAATTGTCAAATCCTGTAAATGATTAGTTTAACTACTTTGGGGTTAGGCAAATAATAATAAATTAAATCCACCCCGAGAATATCGGGGTGGCTACTTTTATTAAACCCTTTTCAGGGTTATCAGATTGGACTATTTAAAATGTTCAATTGTTATTACTAAAAAGTATTCGAATCTACTTCTTCTTTGCTACTGCTCTTTTGGTTGGCGCTTTCTTTGCGGCCACGGCTGTTTTTTTATCAAAAGCACCCGGCACCTGGAATACAATCATTTCTTTCACTTCATCCAAAGTAATAACGGCTGCTTCTTCCGATGTGTATTTGCTTTTGCCGGGTTTACCAAGTTTCAGCATTTTTTTACCAAAGCGAAGGAATGGACCCCAACGGCCATTTTCGATTGTAATTTTTTCGGCAGGAAACTGTTGTATATAGCGGTTGGCTTCTTTATCTACTTTTTTCTCTATCAGTTCTTCGCAATCTTTTTGCGTAAGCGTATCAAAATTGTAAGCCCTTGGTATATTGATAAACAAATCGTTCCATTTAATAAATGGTCCAAAGCGGCCTTTGCCTTTGGTAACCGGTAAACCTTCTACGGTAGCTATTGGTGCATCTGCCTGTTGTTTTTCGGCTATTATTTGCAGTGCCCTGTCCATATCCACAAGCAGCGGGTCTTCGCCTTTGGCTAATGAAATGAACTCCTCACCATATTTTACATAAGGGCCAAAACGCCCAATGCCCACAATAATTTCTTTATCCTGATGTGCGCCTAAACTAAAAGGTAATTTAAACAAGTCCAATGCATCCTGTAGCGTAATGGTTTCAATACTTTGGCCGGTTTTTAAGCTGGCAAATTGTGGTTTGTCATTTTCATCTTCGCTTGTGCCTATCTGCACCATTGGGCCAAACTTACCCATCCGTGCTATTACAGGTTTACCGCTTTCGGGGTGTGTGCCCAATGCCTTTTCGCCGGTGGCACGTTCGGCAGTTTCCATGGTTTGCGATACCTCTTTATGGAAAGGTTCGTAAAAATCCTTTACCATTTTATTCCACACCTGTTTGCCTTCGGCTATTTTATCAAACTCTTCTTCTATGCTGGCCGTAAAGCCATAATTCATCACATTATCAAAGTATTTGCTCAGGAAATCGGTAACCACACTCCCCAAATCTGTTGGAAACAATTTAGATTTTTCCGTACCAAAAGTTTCCTGCTCCATCACTTTGGTGATATGGTCGTTTTTCAGTTCTAATATTCTTACATCCCTGCGGGTACCTTCCTTGTCTTTTTTCTCTACATAATTTCTTTTTAAAATAGTAGAAATAGTAGGAGCGTAAGTACTTGGACGGCCAATGCCCAATTCTTCCATTTTTTTTACCAGCGAAGCTTCAGTGTAACGGGCTGTAGGTCGGGTAAATTTTTCGGAAGCAGTCATTTCTATAAAGCTTAGCGGCTGTCCTACGGTTAGGTTGGGCAGGCGGCTTTCTTTTTCTTCGTTTTCGGTTTCTTCATCGTCGGTGCTTTCCATATATACCTTTAAAAAACCGTCGAATTTTATCACTTCTCCACTAGCCGTTAATTCGTCTTTATTGGTGCTAATGCCAATTTTAGCTGTTGTTTTTTCCAATGCTGCGTCGCTCATTTGCGAAGCAATGGTGCGTTTCCAGATTAACTCGTACAATCGTTTACCATCGGCATCCACCACAGTTTGGTTATCCATATACGTAGGGCGTATGGCTTCGTGGGCTTCCTGTGCACTTTCGTTTTTGTTCTTGTACTTGCGGTGTTGCAGGTATTTTTCGCCGTAGTTTTTATTAATAGCCTGGCTAATATCGGCCATGGCTGTATCGCTAAGGTTTACACTGTCGGTACGCATGTAGGTAATATTACCATTTTCGTACAGCCGCTGTGCTACCAGCATGGTTTTGGCCACACCGTAACCTAATTTTCGGCTTGCTTCCTGCTGTAATGTAGAGGTGGTAAATGGCGGAGCCGGCGATTTTTTACCTGGCTTTACCTGTATGTCATTCACCTTGTAAGCCGCACCTATACAGCTTTTAAGAAAAGTTTCGGCATCGGCCTGTTGCTTAAATTTACCACCTTCGGCTGTAAAAGAAACCTCACGGCCGTTAATATCCTTAGCAGTAAATATAGCTTTAACAGCAAAGCTGCTTTCGCTGCGGTGCAGGTTTATTTCTCTCTCTTTTTCTACTATTAATTTTACAGCTACACTCTGCACCCGGCCTGCACTTAACCCACCCTGACGGCCAATTTTACGCCATAAAACGGGGCTCAGTTCAAAACCCACAATCCTGTCGAGTACACGGCGGGCTTGCTGAGCATTTACCAGGTTCATATTAATAAGGCGTGGATTGGCCACCGCTTTTTGTATGGCAGGTTTGGTTATTTCGTGAAAAACAATCCGCTTGGTAGTTCCCGGATCCAAATTTAGTACCTCGGCAAGGTGCCAGCTAATGCTTTCTCCTTCACGGTCTTCATCGGAGGCCAGCCATACTTCGTTGCTGCGTTTGGCAAGGCTTTTTAATTCCCGTACTACTTTTTCTTTTTCGTCGGGTACTATATAATTGGGCATAAAATTATTGGCAATGTCTACGCCCATATCATTTTTCTGCAAGTCACGTATGTGGCCATAGCAACTTTTTACTTCAAAGTCGCTGCCTAATATTTTCTCGATTGTTTTGGCCTTTGCAGGGCTCTCAACTATAAGTAAATTTTTTGCCATAATGCTTTAACGGTATTGGGTAAGTTTCGTGTGAATTAAAATGAAAATGCGCTTCTGGATTCTTCCCTGAAATTGGTATTGTCTATAATCTTATTAAACGCAATATTAGTGCAAAGTTTAAAAAAAGGATTTTTTCTTGGTTTAGGTTGGGTATACATGCTAAATTCTAAGAACATTCTATGGCCTATTATTTAACCCGGCTTTTTTTGGGTTGAAATATCTAATGTTTATTTCATTACGGCATAATAGACCCAAACTGATAATGCTT
>JAYUTQ010000497.1:0-2930 GCA_043755055.1 Chitinophagaceae bacterium
ATCACAGCGCAGCGAAGCAAAAGATACAGGGCTTCAGGTGTATAGGGATATTATGGAAGTCAATTTTTTTGGCACCATCCATCTTTCTAACCTGGTAATGAAACATTTTTTAGAAAGGAATGACGGGCAGTTTGTTATACTCAGCAGCATTACAGGTATTGTTGGGCTACCTTTAAGAACGGCTTACACAGCCTCAAAGCATGCTATTGAAGGGTTTTATAAATCGCTAAGAACAGAGATTTGGAAAACCAACCTTAAGATTTTAATGGTAAGACCGGCATCTATTAAAACAAGTATTGCCAAAAATGCTTTAACCGGTGATGGTGGAACATTTAATAAAGCCGATGGTGTAATAGACAAGGGCATCAGCCCCGAAAGCCTTGCTGAATCAACCATTTCGGCCATTGAAAAAAATAAACAAGTATTGTTGGCAGGCCCCAAAGACCAGCAATTTATCATTAGACTACAGCGTTTTTTTCCCGGGCTTGTATTTAATATTCTAAAGAAAATAAAGCCCTGACATATTTGGCTATACTTTTCGTTACCACCTATAATTATTGTAGCCCTAGTTTGCTAGCCCAACCGTTCCATTTGCTCATTACCAATACGGGTGGGCAGTTTAATAAAGGTATTTTTAGGAAAGTCTTACCCACCCGCCTAAACCTTTAACATGAAATACAGCCACCTGAGAATATCAGCGGTATTGTTGTTCTGCGTCTTCATTTGCAGTTACCTGCCTGCACAACACACCATCAGTGGCAATATTATAAATGCAGAATTTAAGCTTGTTGTAAATGCCAATGCATTGCTGCTAAATGCGAAAGACTCGGCTTTGGTAAAGGGTACCATCTCCAATGCTTCCGGAGCATTTTCTTTTCAAAATATTGCCGCAGGAAAATACCTGATTAGCTGCAGCTATACCGGCTTTGAAACTGCATTTAGTTTGGAAATAGTAGTGCCTGCAAAAGGGAATGTGACCGATGTAGGAAATATTATAATAAAGCCTGAAATCCAGCAGATTAATGGTGTTACTGTAACCGCTAAAAGGCCCTTGTTTGAGCAGAAAATAGACCGCATGGTTATTAATGTAAAAAACAGCCTTACGAGCACCGGCGGAACCGTATTGGATGTGTTGGAAAAGTCGCCGGGTGTAATTGTAAATAAGCAGGGCGGCAGTATATCCATGAATGGAAAAGATGGTATTAGGGTAATGATTAATGGCAAAATGAGCTACATGCCAGCTGAAGCGATGATACAAATGCTGGATGGCATGAATGCAACCAATGTAGACAGAATAGAACTGATTACCACGCCGCCTGCCAAATTTGATGCAGAAGGAAATGCAGGTTATATCAATATTGTTTTACTCAATAATCCGGATGTTGGTTTCAATGGATCGTATGCCATAACCGCTGCTGCTTTTGTTGGGTCGGAGCCATCGGCCAATTTCAATTTCAATTACCGAAAAAAGAAGGTGAATCTTTATGGCGGCTACACTTTTTCCAGATTGGCACAAAAGCAGTTATTTACCAATTACCGCAGGGTTACCTATCTCGGAAAAACGACCGAAACCAGCACAAGCAGCGACCGGGACCCAGTACAGCTAAACCATGGTTTGCGGTTGGGCATGGATTATCAGCTCAGTAAAAAAACGGTATTAGGTGTATTGGTAAGTGGCTACAATAATAAGTGGACTATGGATGCCGTAAACAGCATTTATACAAATGTAAATGGCACTGCCGATACCAGTATAAAAGTGATAAATGATGAGGTAAACCATTGGAAACATTTGATGGGTAACGTAAACCTGCAACACAATTTTGCCGGTGGCGATGAACTGACTATTAATGCGGATTACCTCCGTTATAAAGACAGTAACCCAACTAATTATAGTAACAATTATTTCAAAGGCAACACGAATCCGGTGCGGAATGAAAGTACCCGGAGTGGAAAGGAAACCATCATTACAATTGTGCCGGTACAGCTGGATTATAAAAAGAAAATAAGTAGCAAGCTGGAATTTGAAACTGGTGCCAAAGCTGTTTTTTCCAGGTTTACAAATGATGTACGGATAGAAACCCTGCTGCAAAATAACTGGAAGCCCGACAGCAGCCTTACAGCCAATTATTTTTTAAATGAAAATATTGGGGCGGGTTACGCTTCATTGTCCATAACAGCAAGTGAACAAACGAGTATTAAGGCAGGGCTTCGTTATGAATATACTTCGAGTAATCTTGCTACGGAAACCGTAAAAAATATTGTAGACAGAAAGTATGGCAATCTTTTCCCCACACTGTATTTGAGCCATAAACTCAACGATAATAACAGCTTTAATTTTAGTTACAACAGGCGTATAAACAGGCCTACTTTTAATAATTTGGCACCCTTCGTAATTTTCCTGGATCCTACAACATTCATAAGCGGAAATGCAGCACTACAGCCATCCATAGCCGATGCTGTTAAGGTAGATTACCTGTTTAAAAAGTTCGTTTTTTCCGCAGGTTA
The DNA here is from genome assembly GCA_043755055.1 of Chitinophagaceae bacterium. Lineage (GTDB taxonomy): Bacteria > Bacteroidota > Bacteroidia > Chitinophagales > Chitinophagaceae > JAZKFT01. The sequence goes on from JAYUTQ010000497.1 coordinate 2,506, forward strand.
TACGTTCGAAGCAAATAGTATTGCAGCTTTTCAAACAGAGGTAAATACGGCTACCAATCAACAATATATAATTGCACGTAACCTTACCAATACGCATAGCGTTTTTGGTTCTGTATCCTTGCCGGTAACGATTGTCAAATGGTGGTTTTGGCAAATAAACCTTGTAAGTACCTGGCAAAAAGTAAATGCAGATTACAAGCAAAAACCTTTGTCTATTACCCAGTTTGATTATAATATTTCGGGCTTTCAAAGTTTTACGTTGCCTAAGGATTATGCGATTGAGGTATCCGGGTTTTTCCAGTCGCCATCGTTGTTTGGTGCCTCTCCATCCAATGCTTTTGGAGCTATTAATGCCGGGATACAAAAAAAGTTCCTTAAAAGTAGCAGCACATTGCGGCTTGGTGTTGATAACATTTTTAATTCGC
>JAYUTQ010000498.1:0-2929 GCA_043755055.1 Chitinophagaceae bacterium
CGCCGGCTTCTTAACGGCTTCGAGCATAATTTTCTTTACGCTTTTCTTTCGAGGCCACCCTACTAGATGCGTTGCGTACAAAATACCTAATTCTATAAACCGGTAACCTCAAAAATAATCGCATCCATCTACCGCTTTTCTACATTGTTAACTTTATTTAACCAATTTGTAAACCGGCTTAACGTTTTTGATACCACCCACGGCTTAGCTTTGACTTTGCAAAAAAGGATTTTTTAAATTATAATCAACTTATGAAAACAACAATGATGGTTGCTGTAGCTTCTCTGCTAACAATGGCTGCAGCAGCGCAGGTTACCGAAGGCAAAATAGTGTACGAACGCAAAATAAATGTGCACAAAAATTTACCTCCTGAAGCTGAGCAGATGAAGGCCATGATTCCGGAATTTCAGACCAGTAAAATGGAATTGGCTTTTAAAGATCAGCAATCATTGTACAAGCCTTTTAAATCCGACGATGAGGATATGCCATCCGGCGAAGCCGTTGGTGGCGGTGGTGGTGGCGGCCGTTCATTCCGCTTTGGCGGCATGGCAGGTGGCGGTAATACCGAATCTTTTAAAGACTACGAAAAAGATACCAAGACTGAGATACGGGAATTAGGCCCTAAAAAATATTTGCTGGCAGACAGCCTGAAAAATTATAGCTGGAAACTAAGCCCGGATACGATGACCATTATGGGCCACCTTTGCCGAAAAGCCACAACAACGATAAAGGGTGGCATTATGGGTATGGCCATGCAACGTTTTGGTGGTGGCGGCGGTGGAAACAGAGGCGGCGATAGTGCCAGCCGTGCCCCACGTGTAATGCCCGACCAACAAGCAGTAGCCTGGTATGCTGATGATATAACAAGCCCTAGTGGCCCGGATGATTTTGGTGGCTTGCCCGGCCTCATATTGTATCTGAATGTAGATGATGGTGCTATGGTATTTACCCCATTAAGTTTTGATAACAAAGCCGGTACTGTAAAAGCACCATCCGGTGCTAAAAGCATAACCCGTGAAGAATACCGGGCTATGGCTGAACAACAGTTTGGTGGCATGAGACGTGGCGGCGGTGGCGGACAACAAATTATTATTCGTCAATAGATTTTTGAACAATAATTCCGGAAATAGAAACAGGCTCTCCTTTTTAGACAGCCTGTTTCTGTTATGTTGATTGCCGGGCCTTTCTTAATGTTCTATCCATTAATGCGGTGCCAAATGTTGTTATCGCACATTTGTTTTACCACCCTTTATTTCATTGCCATTCGTCATGTAGATGTAGTTCCTGCACTTTTATGTTTACTATTTAAGTTTTTACAAAAAATTGTATGTAAAGAATTACCTTCTTTTTGACCGTAAATAGGCCACATAGCCGAGTTTAAATTGCAAAATGTTTAAAGGATTACTGTGCAACTCTGCGATACGATGCTGATGAATATTTTGTGTACTCGCATTTATAAATGTAATGTTTATAGGTTTGGCACCAGCCGACAATTGAGTTGGAGCATTGTGATCGTGTAAGTGATTCACGTTTACATAATCTATTGTATTACCTCTTATTTGGGAGATGGAAAAATTAATAAAATTTTTTTTATGGCTTGTATTTGTGCCAACGTTTAACCTAATGCCCATGCCATAGCCCCAGTATAAAGTACCATCACCTGCTATGGTTTCGTTTTCTAATACCCTACATGCATCGGGGTCTTTAGGATCAAGTACACTAAAGCTACTAGCCATTTCCAGGTAGCCCAGTTTAGCCAATACATATGGCTGAAACTTACCTTTCGAATTAAATAAATAATTTGCAAACATGCCTATTTGAGCAACATCGCTACTATAGTTTACAGTTGTGTTTATATAGTTTGCGCCTTGCCTGTAATTAATACCAAAACTTTTAGAACCATATAGGCCATAATTAAAATCAATACCCATTTGTAAATCAGGGGTTATAAAACTTAAGGGTAAACTACCGTTAAGGCTTATACTATGTATGGGGTTCATGCCCGTTGTCATGCTGCCGGTTGGCAAACCCAACTCATAACCTACACCAAAAGTTATAAATCTTCTGGTAAAATTTACAGGTGGTGGTTTTTCTCCCTTTCCCTTATAAACCAAAATTTCATTTATTTCATCCTGGCTATGGCTTGTAAAGCAAAAAACAAATGACAGACTAAAAATTAGTAAAAATGTTTTCATTAAATGGCAGTTTAATAAAGTCTATTGTAGTTACATGCAGTACAAAAATATATGTAAAACATTGTTGAAAAGTTTTGGTTTATAACCTAAAGCTATAACAGTTTGTTAAACCTTCTTTTCGTATGGTGGTTTACTTTCTGCCTGTTTAATAGTTGGATTTGCCCTTAGAATATGTGCTGTATAAATAATGGTAGCCACCTGCCACCTGCACTGTAAAGAAGTGGAACGCCTATTGGCATAATAAAAAATGCCATGTGAAAACATGGCATTTTTTATTAGATGGTGTTGGATGGTTATTTTATACCATACTTACTCTTATACCTTTCGTTCAGTTGTTTTTGTTTGTTCTCTAAACTTACCTGGCGGCCTTGTATAAAAGCATGGGTTACAATGCTGGTCCGCATGTCCAGGATATCGCCTTCGCTAATGAGGATGTTGGCATCTTTACCTACTTCCAGCGACCCGGTTTTATCAGCTACGCCAAGAATTTTTGCAGCATTTAAGGTAATGGCAGATAGTGCTTCTTCTTTACCTAAACCATAGCTGGCTGCGGTGCCTGCGTTAAAGGCAAGGTTGCGGAAACGGGTAGTTTCATCACCATCGTTAATGCTAAACAGTACACCTGCCTTTTGCAGCATGGCCGGGGTTTTAAATGGCTGGTCCACATCATCATCTGCTGCGGTGGGCAGGCTATGGCTTTGGCCCAATATCACCGCAATATTATTTTGTTTTAG
>JAYUTQ010000499.1:0-6568 GCA_043755055.1 Chitinophagaceae bacterium
CCCCAACCCCTCTCCTCTAGGAGAGGGGCAAAACCCTTACCTAAGCTAGCTTACTAAAATCACTTTCCTCGGGCTTCTTCCGCATCAGGCTCACCCTTCTAAAAATACTCATTACAAATCCAAAAACTGTAATTATAATGCCAATCCACAGCACATTAATATGAGGAAATTCGTACACTTTTAACGTAATAAAATCGAGGATAGCGCCGGACTCTTTTACCCCAATTTCTATTTGTTGTTTTTCAGCATTCACCAGTTTGTTCAGTTTAAAAACAAGGCTTTGGCTCATTACCGTATCCGGCAAAGCTTCCAGTTGGTTGTTCTTTAAAATAAAGGCTGGCATTGCTTTGTACAGCAATCCTGTTTTATTGATTACCGTAATATCGGCCACAAATGCAGTATCGGTTGGTAAAAAATTGTGCTTTGTGTTTTGTGGATTTAATTCCAGTTTATTAAGTACCCACATACCATTACTGTAAAACATAGTATCGCCATTGGCCACCAATTTATCCTGATATTGGGCAGTATCTTTTCCCAGCTTTTTAGGATCGGTAAGGTAAGTAACGTAGGTAAAAATATCACGGTTCCAGTAGTGCTTGGCATCAGGGTTTGGCGTCAAACCTTCGCCGCCTTTGTTGTTGCTAATTACATCAGGGTAGAGCTTAAAATTTCTGCCACCGGTTTTGCTTTTAAAATCTATTTCGAAATAGGTTTTGCTGTTGCTAATGTTTATGGTATCCCTAACGTAGGTAACATCGTATTGGCCCATATCGGTTTGTACACCTTTTATCAGCGTGGTGTTTTCCAGCGAATTTTCTTTATCATTCGCCTTTAGCGGCGAAATACCGGTTTTATTAAAACTTAAAACAATACGGTTACTTGCCGAAATAAGAATGCCCACCAACACCAGCCCAAAACCAATATGTGCAATAGAAGCGCCGGCCAGTTTCATTTTACCCTTTATACCCGTAACAATATAACCGGCATTGGCCACAACCGCATACACGGCTGCAAAAGTGGCCAGGTACAATGCGTAATGAAAAACCGGCCCTTGCTTGGTGTACAGATTAGGTTCTAATATGCCAATAATAACTGTGAGGATTGCAGCAATCAAGGTAGGAAAAGCCAGCTTTTTATAAAAAACATTTTTGGGTGTATCCTTATATCGCAGGTATTGAGTAATAGCGGTAAGCATACCAATTATTAAAGCAATAAAAACCTGATATTGGTTATACGAAAATTCAGGATCGGCAGATGGGGCAAACTTTTTACCAATCATTTTATTAAAAACCGGTAGCGATGTTTGTACAATCACCACCACCGCACTTAAAAAGAAAACCAACGAACCAATAAACATCCAGAATTCGCGGCTGTAAGTACTTTCTTCTTTTACAATAGTTGGAACCTGCCTATTAATCTGATACACAAATACCCCAATACCGCCCAATATAGAGAACAGCGTAAACAACGGATACCAAAAACCAATGGTGGAAAGCAACGCAAAAACGCCGAGATAAATGAGGCGTTCCGCAGTATTTTTCGCCGCCACCAGCGGTGCATACCATGCAAAAATGCCCAGGAAAAGGAATAGTTGCACATTCATACCCAAATCGGTAAAGGCATGTACGCTTGTGTCTCCCAGTACGCCGCTACGGGTTAAAAAAGTAGAATACAGCACCAGTAAAAAGCTAATGGTGTAAAACAAATAGGTGCTGCGCAAAGAGTAACCGCTGCTTTTAAAAATAAGGTTGGTATGGATACCTGCAATCAAAACAAACCACGGCACTAACGATGCATTTTCCACCGGATCCCAGGCCCAGTAGCCGCCAAATGTGAGGCTTTCGTAAGCCCAGGCGGCACCCATCATAATGCCCAAACCCAATATGGCCGCACTAAACAAAGCCCATGGCAATGCCGGTACGGTCCAGCCTTTATGATCCCGGCTAAGCATACCCGCCATGGCAAAGGCAAATGGAATTGTGGTAGAGGCAAAACCCAAAAACAAAATCGGCGGATGAATAACCATCCAATAGTTTTGAAGTAATGCATTAAGACCTTGACCATCTTTAATTAACTCAAGATAATTGGGCTGGGAAAAAATGGGTGCGGCCAGCTCGTTGCGGAGCAATACAAATGGGCTGCTGCCTACTTTATGGCCAAAAAAGTATATACCAATAAGCATTGTAGCAAGGCAAGCCTGTGCAAAGCTCAATACGAACATTACGGGTGCTTCCCATTTTTTGCTACGCCAGATAACGATCCAGCCGAGTATGCAATGCCAAAAGCTCCATAGCATAAAACTGCCCTCCTGCCCTTCCCAAAAACAACTGAGCAGGTATTTTATTTCAAGATTTTTACTGCTGTGCTGCCAGGCATATTTATACTCAAAAAGATGGTTGGATATAATGTAATACAAAGTGCCAAACATACCCACCACGGCAATGGTTTCTAAAGCAAATGCAATTCTTGCAAGCCTTACCCAGCCTGCCTTTTCCGGCGTACCGCTCGTTTTAAAAGCTTTAAAAAAAGAAAAGGTCGCCAACAAACTTGCAACCAGAGAAAGTATTGATAAAAAATGTCCTAACTGTCCGGGAAATAGGTGCTCGTTTAGATATTTCATGTTGCTTGCTCACACTTTTTTTGTCATTAAGTCAATGGTCATTAGTCAATTGTCATTGGTTTAAATTTTTTGAATCTTTAATCTATTCGCCAATGACTATCGACGATTGACCCAATGAACTTATTTCTATCCTTTAGTCTCTAACTGCTTCTTTGCAGCATTAATGTCGTCTTTGTATTTACTTGGGCATTTAAGTAAAATATCATCGCAATGAAAACCGTCTGTTTTCATTTTTCCTTTTAATACAATGCGTTCACTTTGCTCCAGTTCTGGTGGTTTTGGCTTATTGCTGATAACTTTCGTCTTATTACCCAACGAATCAACAATTGAAAAGGAGCAAAAGTTTGGATTGTTAAGTGCATCGTACTCAATGGGCTGTGTACGGTCTAATTTGGCTATTAAATGTACAAACTGATCTGGCTTGGCTTTGGCCGAGGCAACGGTGTCGTAAGTGGAAAGATCAGTCATAAAACTGATCATTATAGCAATGGCAGCGGCTACGCCTACCAGTAAAAAAATATGTAACTTCTTCATGATTCTCTCCCTGCTTTTGTTTCGATTGCAAATTTATGGCAGCATGTTCACATTAGTAAATCTATCTTCCTTTAAAGACCCGATTCTTATTGAATCATTTATAATTTAAAGGTCAATTTGCACGTCCATTTCAATTTATTAGACAGGTAAATTTGCAGGTTTATGCAGGTTATTAACATCAATCTTTGATTATTATATCATTAAACCGTAAATAACATTAGCATATTTGCGCTTATTTGCATTATTTTGACAATCGTTAATTAGTGGGCATTTATTATCTTGTACTCTTAACAGCATTACCCTATGGTTGAATCATTTGAAAAAATACCCGTTCAGATTTTTGCAACACCCAAAGAAGGCTCTGTATTTGCAGCCTCCGAAATAGCCAAACTCATTCTTGCAAAACAGAGTATCAATCAGCCCTGTGTTTTAGGTCTTGCCACCGGTTCTACCCCTATTAGCCTTTACAGAGAACTGGTTCGTTTGCACAAAGAAGAAAACCTGAGTTTTCACAATGTCATCACTTTTAACCTTGATGAATATTACCCATTAGACCGTGACGCCGTGCAGAGCTATTGGAGTTTTATGCACCTGCACCTGTTTAATCATGTAGATATTAAACCGGAGAATATTAATATCCCCAACGGCGAATGGAGCAAAGAAGCCATCAAAAAATACTGCCAGGAATACGAGGCCAATATAGAAGCCGCCGGCGGCATTGATTTGCAAATATTAGGCATTGGCAATAATGGCCACATTGGTTTTAACGAACCTGGCAGCAGCATTTATTCGAAGGCCCGTTTGGTTACGCTGGAAAACAGCACCCGAATGGCCAATGCCAAAGACTTTCAAAACATTACACGTGTGCCAAGGCTTGCCATTACCATGGGCATCAGCACCATTATGAAAGCCAAACGAATCATTCTTTTAGCATGGGGCATGAAGGCATCGATTGTGGCCCAATCTGTAGAAGGAAATGTAACCGAACATGTACCGGCAAGCCTGCTGCAAACGCATAACGACTGCCTTTTTGTAATAGATGAACAAGCTGCTACCGAACTTACAAGGCTTAAAAGCCCATGGCTGGCCGGCGAAATAGAATGGACACCCAAAATGATACGCAAAGCCGTGGTAAACATGGCTTTGAAAACCGGAAAACCGGTACTGATGCTTACCAACAAAGATTACAACGACAATAGCCTTGGCGATTTATTGGTAGAAAAAGGTGATTCATACGACATCAACCTGCAGGTATTTTACATGCTAAGGGACAGCATTACCGGCTGGCCTGGCGGTAAACCGGGTGCCATCATACCCGGCCATCCTGAGAGGTGTGAGATACAGCCTAAACGCTGCCTCATTTTTTCGCCACACCCCGACGATGATATTATCAGCATGGGTGGCACATTTATGCGGTTGCAAGATCAGGGACACGAAGTGCATATAGCCTACCAAACAAGCGGCAACATAGCCGTAACCGATGAGTTTGTAACCCGTTTCCTCGATTTTGCCGTTGGCTTCGAAGTATTGAGCGGTATCGACAGCAGCACTTCTTCTAAAATTTTGAGCGAAGCGAAAACTTTTATTGACAATAAAAAAGCCAATCAGGTAGATACCAATCAGGTAAGGCAAATAAAGGGATTGATACGCCGGTGCGAAGCTGCAGCCACCTGCCGGTATGTGGGGTTAAAAGAAGGGCAATGGCATTTTCAAAACCTGCCTTTTTACGAAACGGGAACCATAGAAAAAAACCCGATGGGTGAAGAAGACGTGCTGAAAACCATTGCATTGCTAAGGCAAATAAAACCGCATCAGGTATTTTGTGCCGGCGACCTTGCCGACCCGCACGGTACGCATAAGGTTTGCCTTGATGTTATATTTGAGTCTTTAAAACGCATTAAAGCCGATGGCGACGAATGGATAAAAGACTGTTGGGTGTGGCTTTACAAAGGTGCCTGGCAGGAGTGGGATATTACCGAAATAGAAATGGCCATACCAATGAGCCCTGATCAGGTAATGAAAAAACGATACGGCATTTTCATCCATCAGTCGCAGAAAGATATGGTGCCTTTTCAGGGAAGCGATAGCCGGGAATTTTGGCAACGTGCTGAAGAACGCAATGGTAATACCGCAGATTTATACGGCCGCCTTGGCCTCACCAAATACGCCGCCATGGAGGCTTTTGTTAGATGGCACTTTTAATTTTTGATTTTTGATTTCGGATTTATGATTTGCCACCCTATATTTACAGCCCGAAAAGCGAATTACAAAATGGTAAATCCGAAATCGTAATTCGTAATTTTCTCTGGCTGCGTAGCTCAACTGAATAGAGCATTTGACTACGAATCAAAAGGTTTCAGGTTTGAATCCTGACGCGGTCACCACATAGGAAGGAGCAGCATTTCCGCTGCTCTTTTCTTTTTTAGAACCGCTGAAACCCTTGCCAGCATTACATAACAGCGTTAGTAGTTCACTCTCTTTTGTGGTTTGAAACTCTTTATTTACAAATACCAGTTTTTCAGGGAACATCAAACCAAGCATTTTCTGCTTATTATCCAACGTTGCAGTAGAATAATACTGCTTTAAATTGCTCATAAGTGATACGTTGTACTTTGTGTATTCTTTAAATCCACTATCAGCACTTTTTAACTCTGCAATCCGTGTTCTATAATTAGCACAGGTCTTTGCATTGTTCTCTTTCATTCGGTTATAGGCAAACTTATCCAAATCACCTTTTACCAGCGACCGGGCAGCTTCATCCATAAACTTTGTTTCCTCGGCTAACTTAGCCTCAAATTTCTTTATTTCCGAATCCCTGTCACCCTCATTGGTTTTAAACACATCTTCAATAACAGCCAGGTACAAAGAACCAACTTCAGGCTTGAAAGAAATATCTGAAAGCCAGTTGTAGAAATTATTGTGTAAATCATTGCTTTTAAAACGTTCATTGCAGCCCTTTGTACAGTGATAGTAATAATAAGTGCCGCCGTTCCCTTTAGAACTGCTGCCAGTCAAATTTTTACCACACTTAGAACAAACCATAAATCCCCTCATAGGGTATTCATCATTTACCCTTGCATACTTTGTGCTAATCTTCTTTTTACCTGCAAGTACATCCTGAACCTCATAAAACAATTCTTCAGTTACAATTGGTTCATGTATGCCAAGTACAATTTCTTCCGGTTCATCACCGTAAGCCTTTATTTTCAATTTACCGCAATAAATAGGATTTCGTAAGAGCAACCAAAATTGGTTCCGGCTAACCTTTAATCCCATTTTATTCAATTCCTTCCTAAGTACATCAATTTGATAAAGTCCGGTAGCAAACATTTCAAAAGCCTTTTTTACCAGTGGTGCTATTTCACTATGGTGTGTTAGCAAAGGTCTGTCAGAAGTGTCTTTGCTATTTTTAAA
>JAYUTQ010000500.1:0-2926 GCA_043755055.1 Chitinophagaceae bacterium
GTCTGTAAGAACCGCGTATTTATCTTCTTTTTTAATAAGACCCATGGCAACACCACTCACATGTTTCTTTAATGGCACACCGGCATCCATCAATGCAAGTGAACCGGCACAAACTGTAGCCATTGAAGAAGAACCGTTCGACTCAAGGATATCGCTTACCACACGTACGGTGTAAGCAAAATCATCGCTTGGCATCATCTTCTTTAAACTACGTTGGGCAAGGTTACCATGGCCTACCTCACGGCGGCTTTGGCCACGCATCATCTTCACCTCACCGGTGCTGAATGGTGGAAAATTGTAGTGTAGGAAAAATTTAGAGTAAACCGATTTGGCAGCACTTTCAACCAACAACTCATCCAAAGGCGTACCCAAGGTAACGGTGGTTAAAGATTGTGTTTCGCCACGGGTAAACAAAGCCGAACCGTGCGGTGTAGGCAACGGATCTATTTCCATAGCCAATTGACGAACATCTTCCAATCCACGGCCATCCAAACGAACACGGTCGTTAAGCACCATGTCACGTACTACATTGTATTGCAGTTCGCCGGTGTAATGGCCCACCAGTTTTGCATCGGCCGGCTCCAGTTCGCCAAGTGCTTCTTTAATTTCAGTATTCAGTTTACTAAAAGCATCGCTACGGTCGTGTTTGGCCGAAGCGGCTTTGGCTATAGCATACATTTTGTCTTTACCTAAAGCAATGATTTTTTCGTTCAATTCCTCGTTGCGGTATGGCTTGGTGTAATCTCTTTTGGCAGTAACACCAGCGGCATCACGTAATTCTTCCTGGGCTTTTACCTGTACACGAATAGCGTCGTGTGCAGTTTCGATGGCAATGATCAGATCTTCTTCGCTGCACTCGTTTGCCTCTCCTTCCACCATCATTATATTTTTCTCGGTAGCGGCTATGATGAATTCATAATCGGCAGTTTCAAGCTGAGTGCGGGTTGGGTTTACCACCACTACACCGTTTACTTTAGCCACACGTACTTCGCTAATGATTTCGTTGATCGGAATATCAGAAACGGCCAAGGCTGCTGATGCTGCAAGGCAAGCCAATGCATCGGGCATTACTTCAGGATCGCTGCTAACCAAAGAAATTAACACCTGTACATCGCATAAATAATCCTCCGGAAACAAAGGACGAAGAGCCCTGTCGATCAAACGGCTTGTTAGGATTTCATAATCGTTCAACCTTGCTTCTCTTTTGAAAAAGCTGCCGGGGATACGGCCTGCAGCACCAAATTTCTCCTGGTAATCAACGCTTAAAGGAAAAAATGACTGGCCTTCTCTTGGCTCTTTGGTAGCACATACTGTAGCCAGTATGATGCAGTTACCGCACTTAACGGTAACGGCGCCGTCTGCCTGACGGGCCAGTTTCCCTGTTTCAACGGTCACGGTTTGACCATTTACTACAAACGATTTACTAATGGGTTGTGATAGCATAAAATTTGCGTCTTGTTTTGTGGTTGCGGTATTGCAACACACGGTTATGATTGATTTTTGTTTCTATTTTTTGTGGCTTACGATTAGTTATTGAGTCATTTAGTTAAGCCAGACGCTTTTCTTTGACCCCGACTTTTGTGCTCTGGTTGAGCGACATTGGCGACGCTCCATTCATCTGATTGCTACTATTAAACATTCAAAATCCCTACCTTTTCTGATTCTTTTATCTGTTAGAGGTAGACGCCAGCATGGCGTCTCTACAAACAAAACTGCAACGTTGGCCAATTCACTATTTGAATCATGAATCTTGTTCCTTGAATCTTAAATCTTGTTTCCTTGAACCTTAAATCTTGTTTCCTTGAACCTTGAATCTTGTTTCCCTGAATCTTAAATCTTGTTCCTTGAACCTTGAATCTTGTTCCTTGAACCTTGAACCTTGCTCCTTGAACCCTGAATCTTGTTTCCTTGAACCTTGCCGTTAGGCCGATATAAAAAAGCAAAACCCAATCGATATAAATTCGATTGGGAAAGGCTTAATAATATAACATAACTGGGAAAATTATTTTCTTAATCCCAACTTTTCGATCAGTGCACGGTATCCTGTAAGGTCGTGTTTGCTCAGGTAAGTAAGTAAACGCTTACGTTGTCCAACCATTTTCATCAGTCCACGTTGTGTACTGAAATCCTTTTTATTGGCTTGCAGGTGCTTTGAAATAGATAAGATACGCTCAGTTAATAAAGCGATCTGTCCTTCGATAGAACCTGTATTTTTGGCTTCACCGCCGTAGTTTGCGAAAATAGTAGCTGTTTTTTCTGTAGTTAAGTAAGGCATCCGATAATTTGTTTTTAAATAGAAATTCTATTACTTGTAAGTATTTTTGAGGCGGCAAAAGTAGGGCTTTTAATTGAAAAATAAAGTTGTTCTTAAAGTAATTTTTAAGAACTGCATTCTGTTTACCCCACCCAAAGCCTTTAAACCAGCAATGGTTTACGATTATACAATATTAGCTACCTCAACCCTATACGCCCTACCCTATTGTTTTTTTGGTTTAGGTACAATATACTTTACACGTTTCAGGGTTAGGCCTGCGGCAATATCTCTGATAATAAAATAGCCTTTAAAGCCTGCCCAGTATGGCGATGGCAAATAAAAATCATTTCCTTTTGTGCCAATATTTAAGCCATAATCGCCTAATAAAATACCTAAGGCCGCAATGGCTTTTGCTTTTTCTATTTTAATATTTTTCCCCGGCGAAAAAATATATTCAGCCGGTACATCACCATCTAAATGCCCTACGGCTACAGAACTTGAAGTGAGGAAAGTGGCATCGAGGGTAACCAGATACCTTTTGAGCACCATATCTTTTTAAATATTGTAAGCCTTTAACTCAGCCCACGGTACTTCCGGAACGGCTTCCATTATCCATTTCATCCAATCTACAGAGGCCCTTTCGGCTGCCTCAACGGCAATTTTATTTAGTGG
>JAYUTQ010000501.1:0-2925 GCA_043755055.1 Chitinophagaceae bacterium
CCATCACCATATTTACAAGTAGTGGGCAAGGGGCGTATTTAGGGTTTCCAAATCCATCATGCAGCACATGTAATATACTCAGGCATACATCCAAACCAATAAAATCTGCCAGTTGCAAAGGCCCCATTGGGTGGGCCATACCAAGTTTCATTACGGTGTCAATGGCTTCTACACCAGCTACTCCTTCGTACAGGCTGCAAATGGCTTCGTTAATCATCGGCATTAATATGCGGTTGGCTATAAAACCAGGGTAATCGTTTACCACGCAAGGCACTTTGCCAAGTGTTTTACTCAAATCCACAATAGCTTCGGTAATGGCTGCATCTGTAGCATAACCATTGATAATTTCCACCAGTTTCATTACCGGCACCGGGTTCATAAAGTGCATACCAATAACCTTATCGGCACGGCCTGTTACGCTTGCTATTTTAGTAATGCTAATGCTGGAAGTATTGGTGGCTAAAATGCAATGTGCCGGGGCTTCCTCACCTAGTTGCCTAAAGATTTTTAGCTTCAGTTCGGTGTTTTCTGTAGCGGCTTCTATTACCAAATCTGCATTGGCTACGCCTTCTGTAATGGTGGTAAATGTTGTAAGGTTTGCCAATGTATTTTGTTTGGCAGCTTCGTCAATGCTGCCTTTGGCCACTTGCCTGTCGAGGTTTTTGGCGATGGTAGCCAAAGCCTTGTCAAGCTGCGGCTGGCTAACATCTATAATATTGGTTTTAAAACCATGCTGGGCAAAAACATGTGCAATGCCATTGCCCATAGTACCGGCACCTATAACGGAAACGTTTTTTATCATATAGCTAAATTAATGTGCAAATGAGATGATGTGCAAATGAGATGATGTGCAAAAGTGCAAATAAAAGGATTTGGAAATGTGCAAATGTTCACCTCGCAGAAAAATAAAAATGGGGTTTATAATGGAATCCACTTGCTAACAATCCCATTTGCATATTTGCAAATTTGTCCATTAGCACATTAACTTACTTCTTCCTTTTAAAATCCCCTCTCTTCCATGCCTTAATAAATTCGCCCCAGGCAAATGGATTCATAATGTTCATAGGTGGTACCTGACCGGCATAATATGCTCTGTTACCGGCTTGTTTTAGCGAATAACTTACAGCCTCACGGCCATCGCTTGGTAGCGAACTGAGTAATATCCGCCGCTTACTTTCTTCGGTATTTTGCCGGGCTATTTCGTATTGATCAAAAGGAATGTCAGTGTTAATAAAATCCCTCTCAAACTGCGCCCTGCTTGGCCTTGGCCGTATTACGGTGCCGGGCAGGTAGGCTGTATCATCAACCATAAGCTGTACCACACTAAATTCTTTGCCTTCTAAATTTGTGGGTATAAAAATAGTTTTGGATTTATAACCTACGGTAGAAAATTCTATCTGATCGCCTTTCATAACAGCGATGCTAAAAACGCCCTGATAGTTGGTGATTGTTCCTCGGCCTTTGCCTACTACTACCACACTGGCGTCGGGTAAGGCACGAAGGCTGTCGGCAGTCATGACTACGCCGTAGAGTTGGACAACCGAATCGGCTTGGTTATTTATTTGCTGAAACAGTTGCGCCTTTGCCGAAAAAGCAATCAGGCTGGCAACGAGGAGAGGTAATATTTTCTTCATTAATTTTTTTCAGTCGTTTTCAAATGTAGTTTTCTTTAAGCCACCAATGCCACGAATACCCTCGAATTTTTATGCCACATGCAGTAGGCATTATTTTTTTTCTTTTTTATTGAACAAGCTTTTGAAATACTATGAAGCGACATTTGCAGCTTGCCCCGCCATAGGCGGTGGACGCTCCGTTCAAAAGTTGTGCTACTATGAAACCCATCATACAATGCTTAAAATAAAAACCAACTTGCTATTACATAACCACTTTGCACCGCTGCACCAGGGATAGTAGCGAAAAGCCCACAGCCCCGGCGCAGCAATCTTTTATGCGTTAGCAACAACCTAAAGCGCCGGGGCGAGGACTTGTAGCGAATAGCCCGCCCGGGTGCCCTAATTTTTTAAAAAGAACTGTGTACATCCGCAACAATCCGTATCATCCGTGTTCCTATCAACGCTTGTACTTCAAATCGTGCTCACAAAAAAACAAAGTTGCCCTTTCAGCGGTTACTTTTGCACCAAAAATTTTCTTTTAACTAAAATTTGAGTGATGACCGAAACGGAGATTTTAAGTGCCCTCAGCAATGTGCAGGAACCCGATCTTGGGAAAGATTTGGTAACACTGAACATGATTAAGGATATTGAGATAGATGGAAACAATGTAGCGTTTACTGTGGTGCTTACCACACCTGCCTGCCCAATGAAAGATATGATACAGGGCGCCTGTGTAAATGCAGTAAAATTATTGGTAAATAAAGAAGCTGTGGTGCAGGTAAATTTTACCAGCAACACCACAAGCAAAAGATTGAAAGGTGATAATGTATTGCCGAATGTAAAAAATATTATAGCCGTAATAAGTGGTAAAGGCGGCGTGGGCAAAAGCACCGTTGCTGCAAACCTTGCACTGGCATTAAGTTCCGGCGGAGCCAAAGTGGGACTGATGGACGCCGATATTTACGGACCAAGTGTTCCCATTATGTTTGGCGTACGTGGCGAACGCCCCATGATGAAAGATGGCGGCAATGGCAAGGGACTCATTGTTCCGCTGGATCGTTATGGTATAAAACTGATGAGTATTGGCCTTTTGGTAGACGATAAAAGTGCCGTTGTTTGGCGTGGCCCAATGGCTAGCAGTGCTATTAAACAGTTTGTTACCGATGTGGAGTGGGGCGACCTTGATTACCTGGTAATCGACATGCCACCCGGTACCGGTGATATCCATTTAACGATGGTACAAACGGTGCCTATTACAGGTGTAGTGGTAGTTACCACGCCTCAGGATGTGGCTTTGGCCGATGCTAAAAAA
>JAYUTQ010000502.1:0-2924 GCA_043755055.1 Chitinophagaceae bacterium
CAAACAAGTTTTATATTTGGATAAAATTGTGCGTATGACAACTACACAAGAACCCATTTCTACTTTTGCTCTAATGGTGGACAAACTAAGAATGATGGACGAAGCCGAATTAAAACTGGCTTACATTAAATTATTTAAAAATGAACTGGCAGCCGACTGGAAGGAATTGATAGATGAAATGAATTTTGGCGACAGTACAGATGAAGATATTATTAAGGCATTGCAAAGTCAAAGGTATCCTTCTAAAGCATGAAATTCATAGTAATTGATGCAAGTGTATGGATAAGAATGGCACGGTCCGCTTATGCCGCACCACTAATCGATAGGAT
Source organism: Chitinophagaceae bacterium (assembly GCA_043755055.1). Classification (GTDB taxonomy): domain Bacteria; phylum Bacteroidota; class Bacteroidia; order Chitinophagales; family Chitinophagaceae; genus JAZKFT01. Next base: position 330 of record JAYUTQ010000502.1, read on the forward strand.
TGCATTGTATCAATTTATGCCTGTACTTAACAATTATCTGCTTTCTGAAGTACATGATGCTTTATTAAAAAATAAATGGGCAACAGTAAAGCAAGCTGATTTTTTTATTGATTACATGAAAAAACTATCATTTTATGTAACCGAAAACGTAGTATTTCGCCTTAGCCCCGATCCAAAAGACAATTACCTATTCGACCTTGCTGTGCAGTTCAACTGCCCTTTTATTGTAAGCGATGATTCTGTATTATTATCTTTTTTAATGCAGCCTGTAAAGGTAAAAAGCTGTAATTGGTTTCTGAAATATTTTCCTGTGTAATTAAGGAATTTTTGTGTACGCTTAGGACACATATTGGCCTACCGATTCCGATGACCCTCTGACAAATGACCATTGACCTACTACCTACCCACTCCTCCTGATTAGCTCTGCCACATTCTTAGCATCCATTTTAGCCATAATGTTTTTGCGGTGGGTTTTTACGGTGAGTTCGCTGATAAAAAGGGTGGCGGCAATGTCTTTAGTGCTATCGCCGTTTTTAATCATTTGCAAGATTTCTTTTTCACGGCTGCTGAGTTTTAAGGTTTGGCTAAAACCATCGGCACTATGATGGTTTTGCAACTGAATATTGGGATCGTAAAAGGTTTGGCCCTGAGCCAGTGCTCCCAACGCTGCCAGCAAAATTTCGGTACCCGAATTTTTTAAAACATAGGCATCTATCCCTTCTTTTTCAGGCTGTAGTTTAATGTCGGAAGGCATGTACATGCTTAATATCATGATCTTAATACCGGGCCATTTAGCTTGAATGGCATGCATTACATCGATGCCGTTTTGGCCGGGCATATTTACATCCAGCATGGCTATATCGGGTTGGTAAAGTGGTATGGCAGCCAGGGCTTCGGCACCATTGGTTACACTAGCCACCACGGTGTATTGGGTATAAGGCCGCAGGGCATTTACTACCCCTTCGGCAAAAAAATAATGGTCATCGGCTATAAGTATCCTTATGGGTTCGTTCATCTGGTAAAACCGGGAATTCAATTGACACCTGAGTGCCGCTATTTACAGCAGCCTTAATGTGCAATGTCCCATTTACAAACTTAACCAATTGTTTGATTTGCAAAAAACCTAATCCATCTTTAGTGAGGGTTTCGTTAAATCCTTTACCATTATCTTCCACATAAACAGAAACCAATTCTTTTTCCAATATCAGTTGCACAATGGCTTCTGTGGCAAGTGCATGTTTAATAATGTTTTGAATAAGCTCCTGAACTACATTGTACACCAGCATTTCGTACCTAAAAGAAATGTTTTGCATTGTGCCAATAGACTCAAATTGAATATGCAGCCGGTTGCTGCTATTAATATTGTCGATGGTAGATTGTAGCGTGGCTACCAATCCATTTTTTTGCAATAAAATGGGCGACAGGCCATGCGATATCCGGCGAACTTCATTGGCCAGTTCTGTAATTTGCTTTACCGAATGTTTTATTTTTAAGGCCCGTTCCTTTTCGTCATTTTGTGCCGACTCCAGATTGAGCCTCAATGCCGAAAGCCCCGCCCCCACCGAATCGTGGAGCAGGCTGCTAATACGAAGCATATCTTTTTCCTGATAATCAGTCAGGTTTTTAAAAATTTGTTCCTGCTGCAAATTAACCCGCCTTAGCAGTGCTTCGCTTCGTTCTTTGTAGTCTCTAAAACGCAGGGTGAGTACAAATGCAAGTATGGCTATTTCCAGCGTAAAGCCAATATTCATCAGGTTTCGGGTAAAAAAATTGTCGCTGATATACCCGGCCAAAAAATTCATGAAGAAAAAAAATGTCGTCATTAAAATAATACTGGAAGCGATGATAAAAGCACTAAACGGAATTTTTTTTCTTAATCCAATAATGGCAAAAGCAAGGGTTACCACGGTATTCAGGTTCTGAAAAACCTGCATCAGCACCAGCAATACAATCCTTACTGTACCATAGGTTCGCATTAAAACAATGCCCGATAAAAAAACCAACAAGTAAAGACCGAGGTACCGCATCACCCATTTATAAGTTACAGGCATTCGCTTTTTTACATCGAGTAACTGAATGCTGAATAACAAATACAAAGGCGCTGCAATGCTAATGGCTAAGGGGCGGGTTAAATCGGCAGCCTGGTAGAAATTAGGAAAAATAAACATAAATGAAAGGCCAAAATCGCATAAGATGTACAGAAAAGCCACGAACACATATAGCCCGTAAAAAATGTACAGGCGTTCCTTCATTTTAAAATATAAAAACAGGTTTAAGATAAATAGCAATACCCCAATGCCTGTAATAATGCCGGCCAATAAATCGTTCTGCTGATTGTGCTTTATAAAGCCTTCTTCGGTAAACAGATGAATGGGAATATTGAGCTGCTCATTTCGTTTATCAATCAATAATAGCAAGCTGGTGTTAGCCAAATCTTTTTCTGGTAGTGGAAAAACAAAGGCCTGATGCCGGATGGTGCGGCTGTTAAAAGGATAATGGTCGCCTGTAGGATGAAAGCTTTTTACTACGCTATCGCCGTTAAATATCCAGCAGCTCAAATAATTAATGTGAGGATTGCGTAGCATTAAATACTTA
>JAYUTQ010000503.1:0-6559 GCA_043755055.1 Chitinophagaceae bacterium
ATTTTCGATTATTTGATTTTTATAGCCTTCATTTTAATTTTAAAACATCTTCCTTTTTGTGTTTGATATTGTCCTTTGTTCCTACGATTTCCAGCAGAAAATAAATTGTTTTCCTTTTTAACAAAACAGCCCTGCCACAGCAGCACAGCCCTAAACTTGGAAGTGTTTATATTGCAGCCCTAACAGATAAACAAAGCATGGCTATTATAGCACCATTTAAAGCATTACGACCAGCAGCACAATTTGCATCACAAGTGGCAAGCCGCCCTTACGATGTAATGAACCGTGAAGAAGCAAAGACCGAAGCACAGGGCAACCCCTACTCATTTCTCCATATTACCCGCAGCGAAATAGACCTTCCGGAAGAAGTAAATATCCACAGCCCGGAAGTGTATGTAAAGGCTAAAGAAAACCTGGATGCGTTTCTTAGCCGGGATGTATTGTTTAGAGAAAATAAAGCCTGCTACTACATTTATCAATTGATTATGCAAGGCCGCAGCCAAACCGGTTTGGTAGTAGCTTCTTCGCTTGATGATTACGAAAAAGACATCATTAAAAAGCATGAATTTACCCGGCCGGAAAAAGAACAGGACCGCATCAATCATATAACGACTACAGGTGCCCAAACAGGTAATGTGTTTTTGGCTTACCGCAATCTGGAGGCTATCGACACATTGATCAACGATTGGAAAACCAACCGCTCTCCCATCTACGATTTTATGGCCGATGATGGTATACAGCACAGCATCTGGATTGTGAATGATGACGAAACCATCGAAAAAATCACTACGCTTTTTGCCGAAAAAATACCCTGCACCTACATAGCCGATGGCCACCACCGTGCGGCAAGTGCAGCCAAAACGAGGAAAAATCTGGGCAGTGCCGCCAATAATTCAGCCGATTATTTTTTGACCACTTTGTTCCCAAGTAATCAGTTATTTATAATGGATTACAACAGGCTGGTAAAGGATCTTAACGGATTGGACAACGATGCATTTATAGCACTGATTGAAGAAAATTTTAGCGTAGAAAAATTGGGTAGCACTCCATTGTCGCCAAAAAACCTGCATGATTTTGGTATGTATTTAGATGGAAGCTGGTACAAGCTTACCGCTAAAGATGGCGCTTATACCAATGACCCGATTGGGGTGCTGGATGTAACCATTTTAAGCGATTTAATTCTGGATAAAATACTGGGCATTAAAGATCAGCGTACCGATAAACGCATCGATTTTGTGGGTGGTATCCGAGGACTAGGCGAACTGGAAAAAAGAGTCAACAGCGGCGAAATGAAAGTGGCTTTTAGCCTGTACCCGGTTAGTATCGATCAGCTTTTCGACATTGCCGACAGCGGTAATGTAATGCCCCCAAAAAGCACCTGGTTCGAACCAAAACTTCGTGACGGACTTTTGACACATACTATTTTTAAAGGATAGATTTTAGAACTTAGTACAAAGTATTTAGTACTAAGACAATAGATCCACCAATTGCTTTTCGGAGCGGTCTAAATACTACAATACTGAACGATGAAACTTTTGATTTCACTTTTACTGTTTGCACATGTTGCCACTGCAATTGCCCAGCCGGTAGATGTACAACAGGTGCTGGAAACTGCCAGAAGTTTTCAACGGCAGTCGGATTTAGACAATGCCATTTTGGTACTTACCAAAGCTGCGCAAAATGCCCCTGATAATATGGAGCTCATAAAAGAATTGGCATTTACCTACTATATGAGCAGCCAAAATGATAAGGCCCTTACCGAAATAAAAAAACTGATTGACCGTGATGATGCAGACGAGAAGGTGTTTCAGATAGCCGGCAATATTTACAGAAGCAAGCAAGACCTGAAAGAAGCGGATAAACTTTTTAAAAAAGGGCTGAAGAAATTTCCTGCAAGTGGTGCCCTCTACAGCGAATACGGCGAAGTGCTGTATGAAAAAGAACCCGGCTCTGCCTCCAGTATTAAAATGTGGGAAAAAGGCATCGAAACCGACCCAAGCTACAGCGGCAATTATTATTATGCCTGCAAATATTATGGCACCATCGGCAATAATTTGTGGAGCCTTTTATATGGTGAAATTTTTGTAAATCTTGAAAGCTACAGTACCAAAACAGTTGAAATAAAGAACGTGCTTTTTGATATTTACAAACAGTGGTTTGTAAGCGGTTACACTAAAGGCAATTCGCCTTTTGAATTGCAGTTTACTACCAGCCTTAATAAGCAAAGCAAAGAAGCCAATCTTGGCCTTACGCCAGATATACTCACCGCCATCCGTACCCGTTTTATTTTAGAATGGTTTAACGGAAGCCAGACCAGGCCTGCATTCCGGCTATTCGATTACCAAAGACAACTGTTGCAGGAAGGGCTGTTTGAAGCCTACAACCAATGGCTGTTTGGGAGTGTGGTTAATACATCTGTTTATCAAAATTGGGTAAGCACACATAAGGAAGAAAATACCGCATTTGTCAATTTCCAGAGAGGCAGGATTTTTAAAATTCCTGAAGGGCAATACTATGGCGGCAAGTAGGTAAATGACAGTTAATGCCGTTTAGCTAAACGTTCTATTAAAAAATAATGCTCAATGTTCAATGCTCAATTTTCAATAATCAATTGAGAAACGCTTGAATCCACGTAATTGAAAATTGATTGTTGAGCATTGATTATTGAAAATTTCTTTTTAGTTATACCATTTGTGATAACAATTTCTTTCTCGACTAAGGCATCAACAGCCGCATAGCTTTTGGCACTACCTGAATATCAAAATCATTTGCTGTATCCCTTGGGTCGCCATCTATATGCAATGGTGCATATTGTATGTTTTTAATTTTTATATCCGGCACCTGAAAATATACCACGTTTCTTTTACTGATGGTGTCCACTAATTCCTGCAAGGTATTGTTGCCACGAATTTGTTTTAAAATAGCAAATGGCAACCGTGCTTTGCTCATTTTTTGTACAATCACAATATCAAGCAAACCATCTGTAAGGCTTGCTTTTGGGGCAATGGTAAAGTTGTTGCCAAACTGATTGCTATTGGCAATGCTAATAAAAAACGCATCGGTATAAAACGAAAAATCGTTGATCTGTATTTCAAACTGGTAAGGCTTGGCCTTAAAAAAATGGAGCAGCGATTCTTTGGTATACGTAATTAATCCACGGCGGCTTTTTTTGGCAAAATTGTGTGCTATTTGTGCATCAAAACCCAGGCCGCTCAGCATACAGCTAAACTGACGGTTAATATAAAAGCCGTCCACTTCGGTAGTGTTATTGTCAAAAATAATATCCAAAGCTTTAGAGGGTTTTAGCGGTATACCGGCAGCCCTTGCAAGCCCGTTTCCACTGCCTACCGGTATTACGCCAATATTTACCACAGTACCCATTAATGCCCCGGCCACTGCACTTAATGTACCATCTCCGCCACATACCACCACATCGGTAATATGTTGTTTGGCTATTACAATTTTCAATGGACCATAATCACCTTCGGGGTGCGAATGCATAACTATAAATTCAATACCGGCTGCGGTTGTACGCTTTTCCAGGAATTGCTGTAAATCGGTTTTGGTGCGGGTGCCGGCAATCGGGTTTACTACAAAAACTATTTTTCTTTTCATCTTGTCTTTTCGTTAATCAATCACAATTTTACAAACCAGCTCTCTTGTTTCCCTTACCATCATCATATCGTTTTTGGGTTTTAGCGATGTCCATATTTCCAAACTGTTTTGTCCTTTTATAACGGTTCGCAGGTGTGTTGCAGGAATGGTGATGGTGCCGTTGGCACTGGGAAGGTTATAGGTATATTTCTCAGAATTAGCCATATTTTCTTTTTCCAGCCAGGTTGTTCTTTTCCACATCTCTTCATTCATACTTTCAAACCTGATGGTTAACGCCCTGAATTTTTTTAGTTGAATCTTTGACAGATAAAGGGTGTCGGCGTTTTTACTCTTTAACCCGCTTTTCAAAATTTTCCCATCTAACCGTATCACAAAATTTTCTGGCTGGGCAAAAACCATGGCTGCACTGCTTGCCATTAAAACGATGGCCGTTAATAATAATTTCATGATAAAATCATTTGCGGTAAATGTAGGGCATCATTACAAACAGCTTTATGTTTTAACAGAAACACCCTTTAGTAAGGCTAAAAAAGTTTCCCGGTCTATTTTCCTCTTATAACAAAAAATACCCCACCGTCCAATACTATCCGCTACCGTGGCGGTTTTAGCTACATTTGGCTACTCAAAAAATTTTGACCAATGAAAAAAACGAATGCTTGTTTGTGGATGCTTGCCGTAACAATCGGTTTTACGGCTTGTAAAAATGAAACCACAAATAGTGAAGCGACTACAGAACGTACTAAGTTTCTGGACGCTGCCAATATGGACACGACCACAAAACCAGGAGACAACTTTTGGCTGTATGCCAACGGAGCCTGGAATGAAAAAGCCATTATAGCCGGTACCGAAAGCAGTGTAGGATCTTTTACCGACCTGCGAAAAGCCAACCGTGATGCTATGCGAACCCTTTGCGAGGATGCCGCTAAAGCCGGTGCAGCAAAAGGAACCGTGGAGCAGCAAGTAGGCGACCTATATGCAAGTGGAATGGATAGTGCCAAAATAGAACAGCTGGGATACACACCCATAAAGGCATATCTGGAGCAGATAAACGGTTTACAAGATGCCACACAAATGATGCAGTGGATAGCCAAACAAAGAAGTGAAGGCAATGGCTTTCTGTACAATTTTATGGTAAACCCGGACGATAAAAATGCATCGGTTATGATTCCTGCGTTTTACCAGGGCGGCCTGGGATTGCCCGACAGGGATTATTATTTCAAAACCGACGAACGCAGTATAGACATCCGCACAAAATATGCCGCTTATATAACCACGCTGTTTAAGCTTACCGGCGATGACAGCGTAACCGCCGCAAAAAATGCCACTGCAGTAATGGGCCTGGAAACACAACTTGCCAATGGCCATTTTACCAATATAGAACTTCGGGATCCGCAGAAAAATTATAATAAACTGGCAGTGGCCGATATGGCAAAACTGGCCCCGGCTATAGATTGGAAAGCCACATTCGAAGGCCTGCAAATGAAACAGGATTCTTTTTTGGTTGGGCAAACAAAGTTTTTTCAAAACCTGAATACAGTGGTAACCAAAGCACCGGTAGCAGATTGGAAACAATACCTGCGCTTCCACATGATTAGCGATGCGGCCGATTACCTGAGCAGTGCTTTTGACAATGCTAAATTCGATTTCTTTAGTAAAACATTGAGTGGCCAAATGCTGCAAAAGCCACGTTCGGAGCGGATTGCAAGCCAGGTGGATGAAACCATTGGCGAAAGCCTAGGGCAATTGTATGTAAAAAAGTATTTTAATGAAGATGCCAAAAAGCGGATGATGGAAATGGTAAACAACCTGCAGGAAGTGTATGCCAAACGCATCAAAGAACTGGATTGGATGAGTGCCGAAACCAAAGAAAAAGCCCTGGCCAAATTAAACGCTTTTGCTAAAAAAATAGGCTTTGCCGATAAGTGGAAAACCTATAATATAGATATTGACAAAAACGATTATGTAGGCAATATAGTGCGGTACAGCAAATGGGATTATGCCGATAATATTGCCAAACAAGGCAAGCCCGTAGATAAAAGTGAGTGGGGCATGACGCCGCCAACCATCAATGCTTATTACAATCCTCCGTACAATGAAATAGTTTTTCCGGCAGGCATTTTACAGTTTCCATTCTTTGATCCCAAGGCAGACGATGCCATTAACTATGGTGGTATTGGAATGGTAATTGGCCACGAAATGACCCACGGCTTCGACGATCAGGGGGCACAATATGATAAGGATGGCAACCTGAAAAATTGGTGGGCCGAAGTGGATAATGCTAAATTTAAAACCAAGGTAGATCAAGTAATAAAGCAATACGACGCTTACACCGTACTCGATTCGCTGCACGTAAAAGGTGCATTAACTGTAGGTGAAAACCTGGCCGATATTGGCGGCCTTGCCATTGCCTACGAAGCCTTTAAAACAACTGAGCAAGGCAAGAAAAACGAAACAATAGATGGTTTTACCGCAGAGCAGCGTTTCTTTTTAAGCTTTGCACAGGTATGGCGTATTAAAATGAAGGAAGAAGCCACCCGCCAACGCATACAAGGCGATGTACACAGCCCCGCCATGTGGCGGGTAAATGGCCCCGTAACCAATTTTACCCCTTGGTACACTGCATTTGGGGTAAAAGAAGGCGACAAAATGTACAAGCCGGAAGCGGATAGGATTAAGGTTTGGTAAAAAATATTCGACTTTAAAAAACAGGGTGGCCATATTGGCCGCCCTGTTTTGTTTTACTACTAGTTACCATGCTTGTATGCCTACAGTCACCGCTCTATAAAAGTCTTTTTCCAATTTAAAATTTGCGCAGCCAAAAAAAAGCACAAATCATTTTCATCTTTTCTAATAAATTTTTTCTCTCCGTTACACTTATTTCCATTTACTTTGTTTTTCAAAGCACTTTTAATAAGCATCTTTAAAACCAATTACACAAATTTTT